>JAUHXW010000019.1 GCA_030426705.1 Gammaproteobacteria bacterium | reverse complement strand
ATCAGACCACCCGCGGCGGCGGCATTGGTATTCATAAAAACTACCGCAACCAAATTGGCTTTTTCCACTGAGGACGTCGCTAACACAGAGCCTCCGTTGAATCCAAACCACCCCATCCAAAGAATGAAAGTGCCCAAGGTCGCCAAAGGTAAATTAGCACCGGGTATCGCTCTGGGTTTACCATTCAAATCATATTTACCATTTCTTGGGCCGAGAAAAAGCACACCACTCAGGGCAGCCGCAGCACCAGCCATGTGTACAATCCCAGAACCCGCAAAATCTGAAAAGCCCAAATCAGCCAAAGCATATAAGCCAAAAACTTCGCCCTCACCCCAAGTCCAATAACCTTCCAGCGGATAAATGAAACCCGTCATGACCACGGCAAAAGCCAGAAAGGCCATCAATTTCATACGCTCAGCCACAGACCCTGAAACAATTGACATCGAAGTGGCTACAAAAACCACTTGAAAAAAGAAATCAGCAGAAGGTGCATAGCTTGAATCGCCAGCAACACCATCTCCCGTGATACCTTTCAAAGCCCAACTGCCGAGCTCTGGGTACATGATGGCATAACCAATAATCAGGTACATGGTGCAAGAAACCGCAAACAGGGCAACGTTCTTGGTCAAAATTTCGGTGGTATTTTTGGAACGCACCAATCCGGCCTCCAGCATACTGAATCCGGCCGCCATCCACATCACAAAGGCTCCAGACACCAAAAAATAGAAGGTATCCAAAGCATATTTCAATTCAAAAATCTGGTTTTCCATGGGTCTCTCTTTTTTTTCGTTCCATCCTAAAGCTCTATAAATGGCTTGTACATCCGTTGAATTGCGTATGTTGAAGTTTGATGCGATATAATTGAGGGATGAAAAGAGCTGTTATTTTAGTTATGGATTCATTGGGCATAGGCGCAAGTGCCGATGCGAATCTTTATGGTGATGAAGGCACCGATACCTTGGGTCACATAGCCAAAGCCTGCGCAGATGGTCTGGCAGATGTCAGCGATGTCAGACAAGGACAGTTGAAAATTCCTCACTTAACACGACTAGGCATTGTGGCAGCACACCAATTGAGCACGGGAAGCTTATTGGCAGGCGCAGGTGAAGACATATCTGTTGAGGCAGCTTTCGGCTATGCCATCGAACAAAGCAAAGACAAGGACACACCCAGCGGCCATTGGGAAATGGCCGGCGTTCCTGTGCCCTTCAAGTGGGGAACTTTTCCAAAAACACTGCCCTGCTTCCCAGATGATTTGATTCAAAACTTCATCAAACAAGCTGACCTACCCGGAATTTTGGGCAATTGTCATGCTTCAGGTACTGAAATCATTAAACAACTGGGCGAAGAACACATCAAAACTGGCAAACCGATTTGTTACACCTCGGCCGATTCTGTGTTTCAGATTGCAGCTCACGAACATCATTTCGGCCTTGAGCGACTGTTAGAAATTTCAAAAACTGCCAAAACGTTGGTAGATGACCTGAACAGCACCCGAGTCATAGCCCGACCATTTGTGGGTGAAACGGCTGACAATTTTCAGCGAACTTCGAACCGCAAAGACCTGACCACACCGCCCATTGCTGACACATTGCTGGACCAATTAACCCAAGCAGGCGGTCAGGTCGTTTCGGTGGGTAAAATTTCAGATATTTTTGCCGGTCGTGGTATCACCTCCTGCGTCAAGGCCAAAGACAACATGGGCTTGTTTGACGCCATGCTTGAAAGCTTACAAAACGCCGCTGACAACACATTGGTTTTTGTAAACTTTGTCGATTTCGACAGCCATTATGGTCATCGACGTGATGTGGCAGGCTATGCCAAAGCACTGGAAGATTTCGATGTCCGTTTACCGGAGCTGGAAGCACTGATGCAAACTGGGGATGTTGCTCTGATTACTGCAGATCATGGATGTGATCCTACCCATCCTGGCTCTGACCACACCCGGGAGCATGTGCCAGTACTGTTTTTAGGTCCAGATATTAAGTCACAAAATATAGGCGCCAGAGCATCCTTTGCAGATATGGGTCAAACATTGGCGAAACATTTTGGAATTGAGCCATTGGCTCATGGTCAATCTATCGATTTATTCTGAAAGTACATAGAAAGTCCCCTCTTGCGCTGTGCTGAGCTTGACGAAGTAAGAGGGGATTTAGGGGTGTGTTATTAGTCGAATTCAATGACTTTATTGTGATCGATGGGAATATTTTTGTCTTCCATGAATAAAAAACATCATTCAATAAAACGCCAGACAATTTTGCAATCCTTTTTATTATCTCCATGCCATCAAGCATTTAACACACCCCTCGTTCCCCTCTCAAGAGGGGAGGAAAAAATCACAACCAAGAAGGATTCATCAACTGATGGAAAAAGACCCTGATAACCCGAGGCTCAACAACGATGGTCATCAAAACACCGAATAAACCACCGTATAAATGGGCACTGTGGTTGATGTTGTCGTTATTCGCGTGATGCGCTTTGATGCTGTACCAAACATAGGCTACAGCAAATAAAATGGCTGGAACCGGTATCGCTCCAAAAATATAAATCAATTCCCAGGGTGCAAACAGAATAAAGGCGAACAGCACCGCACTGACCGCACCTGATGCTCCAAGGCTCATATACCTGGGATCATTTTTGTGCTGAAAGTAAGAAGGTAACATCGCCACCACTATTGCACCCAGGTAAAAAACAACAAAACCCGCACCACCGAAATATTGGCGATAAAAAGCTTCTATGATTGAACCAAAGAAATAGAATGTGAACATATTAAACAACAGGTGCATGCCATCAGCATGAATAAAACCGTGGGTGACAAAGCGTTCTATTTGCCCTTGTTTAATGGCTGGAGACCAAAAAATCAGGCGCTCCATGATGTTGCGGTTTTGCCAGGCCGTGTAGGAAATCACACAGGTGACTACGATGATGATTAAAGTTTGATTTATCTGATTCATATTGTTTTTTTTGTTTCAGCTTTTATAAAAAAAATTACCTTTTGGTTTATGAAAAGTGGGTAGTTGACTTCAGTCAACTGCTTTCAGCCCTATTTTTCATTGGGTCGGCTAAAGCCGACTACCCTATTTGTTTATCTTTAAACCAGTAAAGATGTTTTATATTAAGGAATATTCTTGGGGCTTAATTCAAAGTAAAGCATTCTATCATCTGTACATTATCGATTCTTGGAAATTCGCCAATAGGGCTCCTGCCCAAAATAATCCACCAAATAATCAATCAGTTTTCTGACCCTGGCTGGTAAAAATTTATTCTGTGGGTAAACCGCATAAATGTTAATGGGTTGGTTCAACTGATAACCAGTCAAGATTGACTGCAACGACCCCGATTTAATGGCCTGATAACAAATAAAATCGGGAATCACCGCCAAACCACAGCCGTCTATGGCAGCATCAGTCATAAATTCACCGTTGTTACAAACCAAAACTGTAGGTACTTTGACTTTTGAAACTGTCCCATCCGTTTGCTTAAATTCCCACATATCGACATCACTGCTGTATTTGATTTTATGATGCGGTTCCTTTAATTCATTGGGATGCTTGGGTTCACCGTATTTTTCAAGGTAAGCCGGACTGGCACACAACACCATCTGACTGTGACTGATTTTACGGGCCATTAAACTGGAATCTGACAATTGGGTAATGCGTATTCCCAAATCAAAACCTTCATTGACTAAATCCACAAAACGATCATTGAAATCTATATCGAAAATCACTTCAGGATGCTGCTCATTGAAAAGTCTGATGGCTTGGCTGAGGTGTTTCAAACCAAATGAATAAGGTGCTGCCAAACGGATTTTTCCCCCCAACGCCTGCTTATCCTGCTGGATACCAGCTTCAATTTCTTCAATTTCTTCAATAATCCGAAGACACTGTTGAAAATACTTTTGCCCTGCCGTGGTCAGGTTTTGACTGCGTGTGGTGCGTTGTATCAATACTGTACCCAAATGATTTTCCAATCGTGCCAAACGTTGGCTAATAGCTGATTTCACCATATTCAATTGCTCAGCAGCCTTTGTAATGCTCCCTGACTCCACAATTCGTACAAAAACCTGCATGTCTTCAAATTTATTCATCAGTTTATCTTACATTGTTCAATATTAAAGAACAATATATTCATATATTGCCTGTTTATTCTTTTTTCAAAAACACTAAAATGGAATCATAATTAAAAAACAGGAATAACATGTCTTACTCACTCTTACAAATAAACTCAAGTGCCAAATCAGACGACACTTCAGTAACTCGACATGTGGTTAAAGAAGTCACCGACTGGTTCAAAAACCAGCAAAATGACATTAACATCATTGATCGAGACCTGGCCAACAGCCTGCCTTTCATCAACGATTCATGGGTAAATGCCAATTATACCCCTGCAGAATCAAGAACCGAGGATCAGAACCAAATCCTCGCGCAATCCAATGAGTTGGTTGATGAACTCTTTCAATCAGACTTAATGGTCATTGGCGTACCTCTTTATAACTTTTCAATTCCAGCAGCCTTGAAAGCCTGGATTGATCAAGTATCACGGGCAAAACTGACCTTTCAATACACTGCAGACGGCCCAGAAGGTTTACTCAAAAACAAACACGCCATACTGGTTTACGCTTCTGGTGGTACACCACTGGGTTCAGAAGCTGATTTTGCCACTTCATATATGAAATTCATTCTGGGTTTTATCGGCATCAAACAAGTAACTATTATTGATGCCAACCAAGCTGGTGAAGAAAATTGGTCACTTGACCAGCAATTAGCGGCATTCAAGCAGCCAGAGAGAAAATATGCCTGAATTCTGCCAAATCAGCCGGCTGATACGTGGTCAAGCTACTGCCGATGGCGATGGAGTCAAACTCACTCGCATCATCGGAACCCACCAACTTTTAGAGCTTGATCCGTTCTTATTGTTAGACCATTTTGGTTCTGATGAGGCCAGCGATTATATTGGCGGTTTTCCACCACACCCTCACCGTGGTTTTGAAACAGTAACCTATATGCTGAAAGGCAAAATGCGCCATCAGGACAGTGTAGGTAACAACGGCGTCATCGAAGATGGTGGCGTGCAATGGATGACTGCTGGCAGCGGCATCATTCATTCTGAAATGCCAGAACAAACCGAAGGGTTATTGTCCGGATTCCAATTGTGGGTCAATTTACCCGCAAGCGCAAAAATGACGGCCCCAAAATACCAGGAATTTAAGCATGAGGATATACCTGTAGAGCATTCAGAAAATGGCGTCAGTATCAAGGTGATTGCTGGCTCAACAAGTCAAGGTACCACTGGTGTGATTGACAATGATTATGTATCCCCAAACTATTGGGATGTACATTTACCTGCAGACTCGACATTGCTGGAATCAATTCCTGAATCACACCACGCCTTTGTATATGTGTATCAAGGCGCAGTTATTGTTGGCGATGGCGGTGAATTACTCAGCAATGAGTTGGCTGTATTATCACCAGGTAAGCAGTTAAAAATACAGGCGAAAAGTGGCAGCCGACTGATTGTGGTGTCTGGTCGACCATTAAAAGAGCCCATCAAACGAGCAGGCCCTTTTGTGATGAATACTCAGGACGAGCTACAACAGGCCTTTGCAGATTACCAGACTGGCACATTGATCAAGTAATCATGACAGTAAGCCACCTTGCTTTTGTACGGGATGCCGGCGAGCCGCCGGCGGTCCAGCCCTTATTGGATCGCCGGCAGCTTGTCGGCATCAAGAGAACGCTCTTGGTGAGCTCAGTCTAAGCCGATTAGCAGGCTGGCACATTGGTCAAATAAAGCACAGCAGAACCGTGATTGGTTCTCCTAAAATTGATGTTAAACTCTAAAAATATTCCCTCCAACAACATATTTTTTTCTGGTTAGACTGAATGTTTTAAAAAAATGTGTTGTTTCCTACGACTCTGGCATTTATCCAACTATCAACACTTAATTGGAGTATGCCATGAAGAATACAGTAATCGTTTTAATACTTTGCTCATTAATCTCAGTTACACACGCCGCTGTGCATTGTGTCAGCACTGCACAAGAATTTAAAACTGCTTTACAAACAGCCGGTAGTAACAATGAAGATGATGTAATCAGACTCAAAAGTGGCGACTATTACACCATCAGCAACACCCAGTTCATTTACAGTTATACCGAAAACAACTCACTTGAAATTTCAGGAGGCTGGTTTGATTTCAATCAGTTTGGTTGTTTCAGCCAAACCCAAAACCCCATGGATACCACCTTGGATGCCAATGATCAGTCAATGGTATTGATGTTCACCTACAACAATGACTACCCGAATGTCAGTTTCAAAATAAGTAACCTGAGCATTCTCAATGGTTTTCATAATCAAAATGTGGGTAGTGGTATTCAAATGGCTTTGCCCAATAACCACAATGGCGAAGTCATCATTGACCGGGTGTATTTTGCTGGTAATGACAGTGACATCAATGGTGCACTGACCATTACATGGCCACAAACAGTCACCATTAAAAACAGTGTTTTTCAATTCAATAAGTCAAGTGAAGGCGATGGTGTTGTTCAAATAAACCTCAGAGCAGGTAACAATGGACTGTATTTCATCAACAACACCATGCTGTACAACTCGCACGATGTACAATCTCCTGATGCCAGCACCACCACGGGTCTGAAAGTAAATATTCACAGCATGGATGTTGATGGTTTTCCTAAAGCATTCATTGCCAACAACCTGTTTTGGTACAATGAAAACACAGATATATACTTGCCATCCATAGGCACCAGTTATTTTTACAACAACGATTTACAAATGGTCAAAGGCACAGCCGACTTTGAAGGCAATAACATTTCACAGTCACCCATCTTAGCACCACAAATTCTTAACTTCACACCTCAACCCGGTTCTCCTTTGATTGACCGGGGTTTGAATGAAACCGTGTTGATTACCGACCCACCCTTTCCATTTGATGAGGAATGGAGCTATGGTTCTTCTGATTTTGATGGTTTTTCCAGAGTACTCAATGGTCGCGTTGATATGGGTGCAGTGGAAGCGCCACCGGAAATACCTATCTTTGAAGATGGTTTTGAATAAGGAGACTACAAATATGCCATACAGTAAAGCTCATTACTATTTGATTGGATTACTCGGAATAACAGTTGTTGCTTTTTGGCCCAGTTACTTTGGAAAATTAAATGATGCGCCAATAGCACACCACCTTCACGGCATCACTTCAACTTTTTGGATTTTGCTTTTAGCCACACAAAATTGGTTGATTCATAATAGAAAAAGAGTACAGCACAAAGCAATCGGGAAAATAATGTTTGTGTTAGTCCCTTTGATGATTGCTGCCTTTGCCATGGTTACCTGGGTTGGCGCACAAAAGGCAATCGGCGACCACCCTTTTTATCAACAATTTGGACAAGCATTGTTAACCGTAGATGTGATGCTGACTATTACCACCACACTGCAAATCTATTTGGCATTGAAATTCAGATTTAATGTTCGCTTGCATAGCGCGCTTATGTTGGGTACTTTAATTGGTCTATTACCACCTATTCTCTCTAGGTTATTGGTTGACATGATTCCATCTTGGAACATCACAGGTTTAGACACCCTTTATAAATTTGGATATGGCTTACATGCTTCTATAGTAATCAGTACAATTATCGGAGTAATCTTATATTTTTGTTACAGAAGAGATGGTTGGCCTTGGATTCTGGCCACATTAATTTCTGCCCTGACTTATATTTTATATGCCACCGTCGGACAAACGCAGTTTTGGAGTGAGCAAACTGCTCTTATAACCAGCTTCAATCCAATGTTCATTTTCGGATTTGGCTTTTTATTGGGCTTATTGGCTTGTTTATTGGGATGGTTGCACGGAAAGCATAAATCTTAAGATTATTCAGAAGTCAATTCTGAGAGTAATTGTTGGTACTTCATGGTTGCTGTATCATCTGCACCTTGTACTTCTTTTAAATCGACAACCAATTGGTTCAAGCGTTCATCCTGGGGAACCAGTTCCTTGGCCGCCAGTAAAGTGTCTATTTGATGACCTCTGACCAGTAAAGCGTAAGGATGCTTGGCACCAATGGCTGCCACAATGCCTGCTTTGGCTTGTTGATGTTTGGCTACAGCCTCATCCAACCGGTTCATTCCACGTAAACTGATGGCCCAATTATCCAAACTCAAAAAAACATAGGGATGGTTTTCACCAAAGGTGGTGATTTTTTTACTGTGAGTGCTTATGGCATATTCTAAAGCCTCATTGTAGCGGCTTTGGTTATTCAACAGTTCTGCCAGGTTGTACTCCAATATCAATGTTTGTGGTTTTTCCAGTCCTAAAACCTGATAAGCCATATCCAAAGATTCTCGCATCACCGCTTCACCTTGAGCAACGTCACCCAAGTCCACCAGCATATTGGCCAAATTGGTACCGATACCAATGGTGATGACATTGTCTTGATCACCATAAACCTTTTTAGCCAAATCATAAGCCTGCATGGTGGTTTCTTTGGCTACCTCAGGTTTATTTTGTAATCGCTGCGCGGCACCCAAATTAACCAAAGCATCAACGTATTCGGTGTTTTCAACGCCAAAAATTTGCTCATTCAGCGCCAACACCTCTTCAAGTGTCTTTACGCCTTCATCAATCAAACCGGTTTCTAATTGCGCCAGACCCAAAGCCGTTTTGACACCTTCCATATTCAATAAACTCCCTTTTGGGTACGCTTCTAACCAGGCAATCGCGTCCTCGGCTGCGGTTATCGCTTCAGCAAATTGGCCTTTGACCTGTAAGGCATTGGTTTTAGCCTGCAATATTTCAAAACCAAAATTGTTCACAGCTGTCTTTGGATCGGGGATCTGTTGAAAATGTTCATCCAATATGGCAATGGCTTCATCATATTTAGCCATGCCAAACAAATTGGTGATTTGAAACTTTCTGGCTTTTTGAATGTACCAATGATCAGCGCCCAACTGAGTTTCGGCCTGTTCTATCAATTCATCAGCAAGCGCCAAACTCTCTTCATGTTGTTTGTTGTTTTCATAAGCAGCCATCAATTCCAGCATGCTGCGTGCATAGGGTTCCTCGTGCGGTTGAAACAATTGGGTTGCCAGGAGCACACTTTTTTCAGCGTGCTTGATGCCCTTGTCGGTATTGCGCAGAGCATTGTAAGAATGCGCCAATGACTGATGCATTTCTAATGCAATCAACCAATCTTCAGGTGGGTTGGCCCACAACTTGTCACTGGCCTGATCCAACACATCGGCCACACGCACATCACGTCCACCACCCAATTCTGCACTGGCCTCCAGCATGTCTTGTAAAAACGCATTCACTGTTTGCGCTTTGTTTTGTTCTTTCAGCGCCACATCTTTGGCTTGATTGGCCTGATAAAAACCATATGTTGAAAGCGCTGTTCCAATCACCAACAAGGCAATGATTGACCAGACTGCCAACTTATTCCGACGTCTTTGTGGTGCAGTTTCTATGTCGTACAAAGACCTGATGATTGATTCTGCATCAGGTCTTTGAGCAGCTTCTGCAGCCACCATGCTTTGTACAAGATCACAAAAATCACCGGATAAATCAGGTCGCAATGACTTTAATTTGAGGTATTGCCCTTTTGTGTGTGCCGCCTGTATAGCGACCAGGTCGTCACCAGATATTGGATAATGATCGGTGGCCAATTTGAATAAAGTGGCTCCCAGCGCATATACATCGGTGGCTTGACCAGCATGTTGTTGACGAAACAGCTCTGGCGCCATCAAGGCTGGCGTGCCATGGATATAACCCGACAGTTCCTCCAGTTCATGCAATGCCATACCTGCACCAAAATCCATGATCAGGAAATCGCCCCGCTCATCCTCAATCAAATTGGCCGGTTTGATGTCTCCATGAATCAATCCGGCATGATGTATGGCGCTAAGGCCTTGAGTGATTTGTTCGGTGATTTTCAACAAAATTTGTTCACTCAGCGGTTGCTCTTTTGACCATTGATCCAATGATGAACCATCAATCAAATCCGCCCAAAAACCTGCCCTGCTGTCATGAATATTGGCACCATGTATGGCCAAAACATTGGGGTGACGAACTTTCGCCAGGCGTTGCGCTTCCTCGATAAATGCCTTTGATTTGATGGGTGAGCTCAACTCTTTTTTCAATAACTTCAGCGCCACGTCACGATCCAAAAGTTCATCATGAGCACGATACACTTCACCAAAAGCGCCCGCGCCAATGGGCTCAATGACTGATAATCGACCCCATTGAAACAGGACTGTTTGATTGGTTGGTTTTTGACGGGTACTGGTCACAACTTGCTGGCTTTGGTGCATTTGTGCCACTTGACTGATGGTTTGCAGGTTATGTAGCCAGTATTGTTCAGAATCATCCAGTTCTTTTGCCAGTTTTTGACTGCGCTCGTCATCCAATCGAAGATTTTCAACCCACTCTTCGGCAATTTGTTCTAAAGATTTTTCCCTGTCGTTTGTCATCTTTGCATGTACCTGGCCATTTCCACAATAGAACGGCTGACCAACATTCGTGCTGCATTGGCTGAATTCATTTCAACAGCTTCAGCAATTTCCGCAAAAGAATAACCAAATTCCACCCGCAGCATCACGGCTTCACGCGCCTTTTCTTTGAGAGACAACAAGCCTTTTTCATATTTTTGTAATGCCTCTCCACCGATGACCTGCTGCATCACCGAGGCTTCTAAATCAACTGGTTCGACATCAGGTTGATCGGTGCCATGGCTATTCTTACGAATCACCCTACGGATTTCCATGCGGATGTTATTGAGTAAAATTTGACGCAAATAAGCAAGAAAAGCCCCTTCTCTGACGGCCTCAAAATCATCCACTTTATTCAAAGCCGCCATCAACGATTTTTGCACCATATCAGCTGTTTCGGACAAATCTCTGGCATAAGCAGGCAAACGACCATGAGCCCATTGGGATATGATGGGTAAATAAGTTTTGAACAGGCGTTCCTTGGCCCGCTCATCACCAGATTTGATTTTAAATAACAAAGTGGCCGTAGACTCTGTTTGTGATTTCATTTCAATTCATCAAGAAAAAACTCAAGCGAAAGAGTATAACACGCGATCAAAGCATCATTGAAATCCGTCCATAAAAATCAAATCATCGCCCATGCGCGAGGCCAGACCATTGATGTATTCTTCTATGGCGGTATAACCCGAAGGCATAATGGTGTTATGGTCATTACCATCTTGTGGGTTCAATCCCCGTTGATTTTCCCAGTCATCAGGCATACCATCATCATCACTGTCAGTGGGCGGCGCTGTAGGTGTTAAGCCATCCATCAGGTTAGCAGGCCTATAATTGCGCCAGGAACCATTACGTTGCTGCAATTCCTGAATCGATTGCCGAGCCACTATGTCATGTGGATAAGCGCCAATCACCGGTAATAAACGAATTTCCAAAGTGCTTTCATCGAGTATTTGCACATGGCCATAACCCGACTCACCACTGAAATCAAAGGCATTGGACTGATTGAACTGTCCGGCTACTATCCCACAACAAACAAAGGTGTAGGCATTAGTGAAAGCAGTGTCATTCCAGGGGTTTTGTACCGTCCCAACGTATTCACCCGGGTCTTCAACCAGGTTATCTTGTAGCCAATAAGCGGTGGGTATAGGTGTCGATGAATTTTCAGGATCAAACCAAAAAGGTGACAAGCTGATACTTGGGCCAGCGATGTATTGATTACCCATGATATTGAAATCGCCTTCTGAAACATTGTGATGAACGAAACCCTCACGGCCGTTGTATGTGATGTTGTTGATCACTTCAGCAGGTCCTACAGACAATGCCGGGGTGCGGTTTCGGGAATGAGTGAATACATTTTTTATGATGGAAATATAACCACCGGTGCGGTCACCTGGTTGGCAACTCCCTCCATCAAGACACGGTCGGTGGTTAATAACACCTTTATTATGAGTCCAACCATTGTTGGTGTCGTAAATAGGAAATGATAAATGTGAATACTGAATGGTGATGTGTGCTGCCCCGCCCCAAAAATCAATGGTTTCATCGGCGCCATGCGAGGCATCTATGTGATCCAGCATGATATTATTAGCTGTTGAAAACTGAATGGCGTCATGCTGATTTGACGGCCAGTTTCCATCCGGATCAGATGGCCTAATACGCATATGGCGGATGATGATGTTGCCGGTGTCTGAATCGTATGTTGTGTACATATGACCCACCAAAGTAATCCCTGCACCCGGCGCGGTTTGGCCAGCAATCGTCAAATCACCATGTGGAATGTGTAAATCTCCGGTGATGATACCGGAAACCTCAAACACCACAATCCTCGCACCAGGCTGAGACACCGCCCATTGCAAACTGCCCACACCTGAATCATTGAGGTTGGTCACAATATGCACATCACCGCCTCGACCACCTGTTATATACGCCGCAAAGCCTTCAGCTTCGGGAAAAGCCTTGAGTTGAGCCATCAATTCAAAAGTAGGCAACAAAAACAGTATCAAGAAATATTTTTTCATCGCTTTATATCGGAATTCTGTATCAATATTGAAGCATACTTTCTAACCTCATTCTGAGTTAATCATCACAATATAAAGAGAAAACCATGCTGAAATACACCGCTGCGGCATTCAATGAAGAGCTGCTTAGCGGCTCTTCTTAGTGAAAGTTGGATTGAAAGATCGTATCTTCAAAAACAAAAATATCATCCCACAAGCCATAAGATAAAGTGGTACCACCGATTGGTTTTTCAAAGTAAACCCTTAACTCACCCCATAAAGCATTTTCAGGCGGCTCGACCAATCCTGTTAAGTGAAGCCACTGATCATACCCCGGAAACTGGCCAGACCATACATAACCAGTATAAGCAATCAAAAAACCATCAACGTCATACCAGGCAAATTGATAAGAAGCGCTGATGACTGCACTGTCTGACGGAATTTTATAGGAAGCGTTTGTGAGGTATTTATAACCAATTTTGACAGGGAATTGATTTGAAAGGGCTGGAAAAGACCCTCCATTATTGAAGCTACTTTCATTTCTTAAACTGCCGTTACCGGAAATACCGGCACCATCGTTACTTTCCCAGCTCATGGTGCTTGATAAAGTGTACCAATTTGCAGTATCACCATAAAACTCTCCGTTATAAATCAGGTTTTGCGACTTAACTGCGCTCAATAAAGCCCAGCACAATGCCATTGATAAAATAATTCTCACGAGTTCATCTTTGTTATTTGAGTTATTAGGCTTAACGATGAATTGTTGAACAAGCGGACAGCCGCGTTTCGGTTTTTATTGATAACGATGATTTAGTGAACAAGTTATTAGAGACCATTGCTCGATTCGTGAACAAAGATAAAAAGTCTATAAATACGCCACTCTGCGTTGAAAAACTTACCAATATCGGCGTATTGGACTGCATTTTCCGCCTTGATTGGCGCATTTTTAACTCTTTTTCTCAATTGCTCAGAATCGAGCAAAGGTCTCTATTATTGTAATACAGCAGCTAAATAGTCAGTGTAAATCCCGCTGACACCAGATTCTTCAATCGTGATGAAATCATTTCTGCTATAACTAACATTAACTCCAAGTCTTTCAAGATTATGTCGCTTTATATACAGTAACCTTGTTCATTTGAACTGAGCCAACCAAGCCTGAGAATAAAAAGGTGTAGTAATTATGGCATTGGTTTGTTTTCGAATAATATTTTCGATGCCCTTTAGAATATCAATATATTTTGGTCCTGCTTGCCTTTGTAAAGTTGCGTGTGAGTACCAGGCCTGGATGACGTCATCTTGTGTTTGCTTGAATAAAAATTCCTCTTTGTAAACTTTTACCTCTGAAAACAGGCCAGTTTCTATCAAATAATCTGTGTGATCTTGTCGGCGAGTCCCATATCGATAGTCAACAATTTTGCTATTTATGTACCCTTCAATTTGGGCTTGTAGTCCTTGGGTCAAATCGCGATGGTTCCATACAGCTAAAAACCAGCCACCAGATTTACACACCCTGAGGGATTCTCTCAAAGCCAACTCTTTATCAACCACATTGAAAGACGAACCAAAACTGATTAGATCCGCAGAGTTATCGGGTTGCTGTGAATTCTCAGCCGCACCTTTAAACCAATTTATGTGCGGCCAGTGTCCGCATTGCAACTGACCCTGCTCTCTCATTTGCTGATTAGGCTCAATGGCATTCACTGAAACACCTTTTTTAGCAAATTCCCTTGATAAAAACCCTGTCCCTGCTCCCATGTCACAAACCACTGACTTTTCATGAAGCTCAGCCTTTTTTACCACTTTTTCTATCAATCTTGGACTGTATGGTGCTCTTTTATGATAACTACTGGCCAAATCTGTATAGTCCCATGTTATTTCAGGCATATCTGAATCTCTTGTTTAACTGTGATTTCAATTTGTTAAACACAGGCTCTATACCCTCCGTTCCTTCATTCCTCAAAATAATGTCAGCCCGGCCTGGCAACTCTGGTTCAATATCACAACCAACCACATGAACATTGGAGTCTTTTTTGCATTGAAGGTAAAGCTCACTTCGCTTGGTTCGTAGTACAAGGCTGACATCCAAAAACACCTCTGTATACCATGTTTGATGTGTACGATTCCAATTCCTGACGTCATCAAACATCGATATGGTCGCACAAATTACATTGATGTTTTGAGAGGTCAACAAATAGCACATGCGTGCATGCCTCTTGGCCATGGCTAATCTTTCTTCCTTACTGTACTGATTTCGCAAGCCGTAAACTTCGCGCAAATCATCTCCATCCAGCAAAACCACATTGTCTCCACTTTCAACCATGTCCCGATGCAGTCGCTTGGCCAGTGTGGTTTTACCTGCCCCTGACAAGCCAGTGATCCAAATCAAATTACCTTTGCTCATATCGACTGATGCGATTTTGTTGTTGCAAAGCCTTTGTCAGGATATGATGAAACGATTGTCGCTGTATATCGTTACATTGGCCACCGAAAACACAGTCTGTCATTGCTTCCTTCCAGGAATGTGAAGCGTTTATACTTAGATTAGTGTTGGGTTTATTAACAAGCTCATACCCTAACCATGTATTGATTTCATTGATTTCCGAAATAAACCCTAATTTAAAAAGTCTATCTGGGCTTTGTTTGTACTCATAGGGCTGACTCGCATAATTAAACCTACGCTCCAACCGACCCTCTGAAGCCAATTCATCTTCCTTTCGTTTCACAACTTGAAAGCTCGACGATTTAACCGCACGACAGAGTTCATCTTCACTGAAATTCATCCCTAAGAAATCAATAACACCATGCAAGGTTTCAAGAGGGTCTTTTTTATAATCTTCAAACCTGACAATGTGATAATCAAAATTCCTCAATTCTAAATACCATAACTTAAAAAAGAGATAAACATAAGCCATGAAATCAATTGGATAATGGTGATAATTTGATCTTACAAACGTTTCAAAAGAATGGTCAAAACCCTCCTGATTGTTCGTTAAACGTCGCCATTGAGAAAAAAGCAAATCCCTTGGGTCTCGCACAAAAAAAATTAATTTTTTACCATGTTCAATGGTTCCTGCCCATCTGTGCGAAGCACGGCCATTCACATGACCAACAAAGTCAAAAAGCCTTTGTTCTTGTAAGGCTGGCAAAGACTGCTGCCAAAGACCATTGGTTTCAATGTAACTGTATCTATTCGGCCCCAGGCGTTGCCATTCGTTTTTTATTTTAACTTCCCAAGGATTCCAAACAGGGATACCAAGCTCAAATAGGCAGTTGACTAACCATGCACTACCTGCAGGTAATTCAGGTGAAACCAATTCAAATGTGTGAGCGGGGTAATCTTGAGACCAAGGTGATTTTTTATTTTTATCCATAAACTTTTTTTCTAAATAACTTCCTACGTAACCACTTGGAAATGGTGATTGTACAACAGTAATTTTGTGAGTTTTAAGCTAAATTTAACAATCGTACTCCGTTATTTTTTTAAAATAATACTATCTATTTAATTTCAGAAAATCTGTATAAATACCACTGACACCATATTTTTCAACCAGTTTATCAAGCTGTCGGCGTTTATTGATGGTGTAAACAAAAATGCGGTGTTGGTTCAGCAGTTTTTGTAAAATTCGGCTTTTGGCCTGGCTTGCGCGCATGCTGACGGCGAATAAATCCATGTCTTTGCTCAGTTCAAACACCGAATTTTTGCTGCCTTTGTATTGGTATAAAATCCAGATCAGGTCTGTAAATCCCATTTTCTTAAGCATCGAATACTCTTCAGGCTGATAGAACTGTGGTATCAACTGAGGTTTCAAATCTGGGTATTTTTCTGTGATCAGTTGAATGCCTTTGAGGTTGTTATATTTGATGTCAGTGATGATTTTGACATCAGGTTTGTTACTTAGCCAGGCTGCTAAACTGTCCAAGGTGCAAGACCTATAATCAGGATGATTTTCAACCAACTTCTTGAATTGCGCCAAAGACAATGGCTTTTTGGTTTTTTGTTTGAACAGTTTTTTAAAAGTTTTATCCCAGTCATGCAAACAGACCAACTGATGATCACTGGTCCAGGAAAAGTCAATCTCCACATGCCTGAAACCATCCTGGTAGCTGCCATGCAAGGCATCAATGGAATTGGTATAAGCCACACCATCATATCCGCCTCCGGCATGCGCAATCATTAAGGGTTCAGCACTGGCTTTATGCATCATCAGAATGCTTAACAACAATAAATATTTCTTCATTGTCTTTCCTCAGTGAACCCTTAAACATGTCGCAATGCCATCACCAATAATTTGGCCGACAGTTTTTCTTTAAAAGTTGTCGGCTGGTTTAATTGCATCATTTTTAGAAAATGCGCTTCAGCATGAGCGGCTTTGACAAATTGCG
>JAUHXW010000018.1 GCA_030426705.1 Gammaproteobacteria bacterium | reverse complement strand
TGATGATGGTGAATTCAGCCATCACGTTGCTATCAAGTTCATCAAAATAACGGCCAACTCAAAAGAGCTGCAAAGGTTTCAGACAGAACGTGAATTGTTGGCTGGGTTAAAGCATCCCAATATTGCGACCTTAATTGGTGGTGGGCAATTTCAGGATCGCTTGTACATGGTCATGGAGTGGGTTGATGGTGTGCCCTTGTTTGATTATTTGCAAAAGCAACAATTAAACCTCAAAGACACCTTGGGCTGTTTTTTGCAAATTTGCCAAGCGGTCAGCCATGCGCACAGTCAGGGCATTATTCACCGTGACATCAAGCCGTCGAACATATTGGTGACTGATTCTGGACTGATAAAGTTGTTGGATTTTGGAATTGCCAAAACATTGGATTCAGAAGCCACTCGCACACAAGGTGATGTGATGATGACTTTTGCATACTCAACCCCCGAACAGGTTTCAGGCGGGCAGGTGACCACAGCGACAGACGTTTATGCTTTGGGGCTTTTATTGTATGAAATGCTGACCGGTAGCCGCGTGCAGGAAAATACGGACACACCCGCTGCGTTCATTCGGGAAGTGGTGGAAAAATTACCTTCAAAGCCCAGTTTGCGCGCGCAGGATAATCATCACAACAGGTTCAAAGCCAAGTCTCTGAACAGCGACCTGGATAATCTGGTGATGAAAGCACTGCGCAAAGAGCCACAAAGGCGTTATAAAAATGCCGATGCCCTGATTGATGATGTGAACAATTATTTGCATCAAAAACCCTTAAATGCCAGCGGTGATGGTTTGGCTTATCGCATGGGCAAACTGGTGAAGAGAAATCCGCTGGCATCATTGTTATCTGCGGCCTTGATGGGGTTTTTTGTGTTTTTACCCGTGATGATGTACCACAATGCAACACAGCTAAAAGAAGAACGTGATAAGGCCAATGAACAGGCTTTGATTGCCAATAAAACCACATCGTTTTTGACCACTTTATTTGAATCGGTTTCACCGTTGGGACATGGTGGAAAGGACATCAGTTTAAGCGATGTGATTGCGCAGGGCGAAAGACAATTGGCCGCTGGCATGGCCAATCAACCCAATGTCGAAGCGGCCTTATCAAGCATCATGGCTGCCATCCATCATCATATGAATGACACCCCGAAGGCCATCAGTTATTACCAAAAAGTGGTCAAAAACCATCAACTAACAGGTGACCGCACAGCTTTATTGGCCGCTCAGGGTCAATTGGCCTTGATGTATTTTCGCAACAAACAAATAGAGCAAAGCGAAACGGCATTTAAGGTGGCCGATCAAATAGCTGCCAGCATGAAAGGCCAACGAGAAGCGGTGATTCATTTGACACGAAAAGCCACTGTCGCCACCGAACGTGGTCAAAGAGAACAAGCGGCCCTGATGTTGGAAGTAGCATTCAATGATCTGAACGATGATCAATTGCAAGATGTTGAGTTAATGAGTCGGCTGTATCATGTATGGGGAGAAGCGATTAAATATGCCGATAAGGAATTGGCTTTGGAGCTGGCAGAAAAATCAAGACAATTAACGGAGCGTCAAGTCGGTAAAATTCACCCCTTTTATCTCAAGCGGGTAAACAGTCAGGCGGTTCGTTTGATGCGACTGGATCGTCATGAGGAGGCGCGAATTGTTCTCGATGAATTGTTACAAATCAGCGAGTCGCTTTATTCTGAAAATCATCCTGAACATGCCGGATATTTATCAACCTTAGGCACTTTTTTGCATGACCGTGGGTATTTTTCTGAAGCCGAAGCGGTGTATAAAAAGTCATTGGGCATTTATCAAAAAACCTTTGGTGATGATAATTTTGAAACTGCGCGAATGATTAACAATTTGGCCTATTTGTATGAAGACATGGGTAAATTTGAGCAAGCCTTGCCGCTTTATCAACGGTCAATTGAGTTAAGGGTGCAATTGGATCCTGAAAACAAAATTCGGGCCGCCACCGCACAAGCCAATCTGGCACGTTTATTGGCAAAATTGAATCAACATCAACTATCGAAACAAATCATTGATCAAGTGATGCCGATATTTGCTGAACACAAGCGCAACAACCTTTATAACCAAATTATTCAATTGGCCAATTTGGTTGGCACAGGTGATTCAAACGAACAATGCCAGCAGGCATGGCACAAACTTGAGGCGATTGAGGCTGCCTTGAGTCAAGAGTCAGCAACAGGCTGGCGACGATTGGGTGCGACCTTGTGGATCAGTCAACTGCTTAACAGATGTCAGCAACAACAAGCAGCAAAGAAGTGGTTACAAAACGCCTACGAACTCTCAAAACACATCTATCTGGCGGATGCTGATGGTCGTTTGATGATAGAGCATCAATTAAATCAATGGAATATCAAGCCATAAAAAGCAGCCGAAGCAGCTTTAGTCATTTTTTAGCCCCTGGGTGTGATAAATCGATCGAAAAACACCAAGGCTATTCCTGCTGCGATTAAAACAATGCCAAGGGTTTGCATCACAAAAAACAACGGCAAACCAATAACAATCAATGCCAACCCTTTGGAAATAAAGTCTGAAGTGATGGGGTGGTTGGTGTCGTTACCAGTCAGTTTGGTCAGCAGATGATCCAGACTGAATTTACCAGGACCTGAGAAAATCAAGGGCAACAGTAAAATGACAAACAACAAAGGTAATTTGAAATTGCCTGCACCTTTATTTGAAATGGCGTAGCCTTCCCACAGTTGGCTTAAAGAAGAATAGCTATCAGGCCAATGTACAGCGGCTGTGGCAACTGCAGTGATGACCAATAAAGAAACTGCGGCAAATCGGGTGATCAATCCCAGCAGTAATAAAATTGCAAATAAATATTCTCCCCAGGCAGCCATAAACCATGAAATGTCGGCAGGGATGTGGTTAAAGGGCCAAGGGAAGTTGTCCTGAATGCGGCCAAACCAGTTTTTACCATTCAACTTTTGAGTTCCCGCTTCATAAAACTCCCAGAAAAGTATCAGTCTGATGAAAAAGGGCGGTATCCATTGTCCGGCTGAGTTCATTCGGCTGGTGAGTAGGTGCCAAAGTGTTTGTAGGTTTTGGGTCATTGACATGGTGGTTTCCTTCGGTTTTATTGTGTGCTTATGATGATGTCTTGTTGGTACCATTTTTCCAGGGTTTGTTGGCCTTGCTGGATAAAAAGGTCGATATCGGCTTGTTGGTATTGTTCACCCAAAGTCTTGAGGACTTCTTTGCCGGTGTGATTTTGATTGTTTATCAGGGTTTCCAACAACAGTGCAGAAAAGGGTTTGAGTTCTGCGAAATGGACCTGATATTGTGTGTCGCGCCAAACCAGCATCAACAGTGGTGAGTGCAAAGGTGTCTTGGGCTGGTTTGATGCTTTAATTTGGTGTACTGGGTATTGATAAGCTTGTAATTTGACCAAAGGGGATACGATTGGTCTTTTATCCAGTAAGTCTTGAGTTTCTGATAATTCCGACTTTCTGACCTCAGTATTGTGTTTTTCCAGATGCAATTCAAGCCATTCATAGTGAGCCAGTTCATACAGAAACGGTTTACTTGGATCAAAGTCGTTGCTTTTTAAAAACTCAACAAATTCTCTGGGAATTTCAGGGAAGTGTGGTGTTTTATTGTGTTCTTTGCGAAAGAATTTTCTGACCTGAGCTTTCCAGTCTTCATCATTGTAAAGCGATTTGATGACTGGAAAAGAACCACCCAACAAACTTGATATGCTGTTAATGAACAAATCCCGATAGATGGCCATGCGGCGATCTTCTATGTCTTGATGGGCAGCGTTGTTTTGCGGATCACGGATATGCGCTGCAAAGTCAACCTGTGCTTGCTTAAACGAAGGCTTGTTGCTCATTCTTGTTGATGTTTTGTTGTTTGTATTTTTTTTGCAAAGTATCGATTCTTGACACTTCAGCCAAAAGTTCACTGACGGGTGGGTAATTAAAATCCCGTTCTAACAGGGTTGGATAGACACCGTGGTTTTGGTAGGTGTATTCGAGAATTTGCCAAACTTTTTCAATGACTTCAGCACCATGGGTATCAACAATCAAGTCTTCGGCTTCATTGTAGTGGCCTGCGATGTGGATGTAAGCAATCCTATCGGTTGGCAAGGCGTCCAAAAATTGATAGGGGTCATAGCGATGATTGGTGCTGTTGACATGAATGTTATTCACATCGAGGTGTAAATAACAGTCAGCGCCTTCGATTACGGCATTGATGAATTCGATTTCTGACATTTCTGATTCAGGTTGACGCAAATAGTAAGACACATTTTCCAGCGCCATGCGTTCACCCAATATATCCTGCACGCGCAGCACGCGCTCCACCACATGATTGACAGCCTCTTCGGTAAAGGGGATTGGCATCAAGTCATACAGTTGTCCACCGTCGGTACAATATGACAAATGTTCCGAGTAAATAGGGGCATTGATCTCATCTTTGAATTTTTTAACTGCTTTAACAAAAGTGGTGTTTAACTCATCAGGACCGCCAATTGACAATGACAACCCGTGCAATATCATCGGGTAGCGTGCAGCATAAGCCCTGAATATTTTGGCCGATTTACCGCCAATGGTCATCCAGTTTTCTGGCGCTACTTCCATGAACTTGACTGGACTGAGGTCACCGTGAGACTGAAACGGGGACACCAGTCCCCGTCTCAAGCCGATTCCGGCACCTGAAATGTTTTTGATGTTCATTTCAGATCATTCCATTATTGGCCGCCGCATTTACCTTCGCCGCATTTGCCTTCGGCATCTTTATCTTTGGCTTTTTTGTCGTCGCCACATTTGCCTTCACCGCACTTGCCTTCGCCACATTTACCTTCGGCTTTTTTGTCGTCGCCGCATTTGCCTTCACCGCATTTGCCTTCGCCACATTTACCTTCGGCTTTTTTGTCGTCGCCGCATTTGCCTTCACCGCATTTGCCTTCGCCACATTTACCTTCAGCTTTTTTGTCCTCGCCGCATTTGCCTTCACCGCACTTGCCTTCGCCACATTTGCCTTCGGCTTTTTTATCTTCGCCACACTTACCTTCGGCTTTTTTGTCATCGCCGCATTTACCTTCGCCACATTTGCCTTCTCCAGACCCATCGGCTTTGGCAATACGACCATCGGCATTTTGGTAGCCATCACTGAGGTCATTTTGACCAAATGGGTTGTCTGAGTCACTCAAAAGCGCACCAGTGCCAACGACAGTCACAGCAGCTGCGATGGCAGCATTTACAGGTTTTACGTTAAATTTTTTCATAAATTTCTCCTCCGAGGGAATGTTAAATTTAAATTACAAAGCCTCATCTACCTAGATACATGTTTGGTTAACGAAAGACTTCGGTGATTATTATAAGCACAGCTAAGTGACCTGCTCAAAGAAAATATATTACAAAAAAAAAGCCCAAATCAAGTAATTTGGGCTTTTCGGAAATTGCGTTAATGAAAAATTAACGTTTTGATGAAGTGCTTATCTGCTTTTTTGCAAATCATTAATCATGGCTGCCAGGAATCTGGCTGCTTCGCCGCCAGTAACTGCGCGGTGATCAAAAGTTAAGGAAAGCGGAATGATGCGATGTGCTTCCATACCGCCTAAAACAGGCACCACTTCATGTCTTAATTTACCCGCAGCAATGATAGAAACGCAGGGTGGGGTGATAACAGGTGTGGCGTAACGACCCGCATAGACACCAAAATTAGATAACATAATGGTGTAATCTTTCATCGCTTCTGGTGGAATGGCCCGAGATTTAACTTGTTCCTTGATGGTGTTCATCTCATTACGCACATCTTGTGGAGTCAATGATTCACAATTACGCATGGTGGGCACGAACAAACCATCTTCAGTATCAACAGCAATGCCTACATCAATGTGGCTGATCAATCTGCGAGACAGTTTGTCACCATCAAACCAGGCATTCAAAGTCGGTTCGGCCTGAGCGGCAACCACCAAAGAACGTATTAACCTGGCGGTAATGTCTTCACCAGCTTGCCAATTATTGATGTCTGCATCGTCCATGATGGTGGTTGGCACAATATTGGCATGTGAATTTTGCATCACCCGTGCCATGGTTCTTCTTGAACCTTTAACTTGTTGCCAGTTGTCATCAACCACAGGTTTCGAAACTGGAGGTGCTTTGGGCGTTGGAGCTTTGGCAGCCGGTGCTGGTTGACTGGATTGTTTGACCTGTTGAGTTTGAACAGGGGCTTTCTTCGGTTTGCCGGCAGCCGCTTTGACATCACTGGGTCTGATAACACCACCAGCACCGCTGGCTTCAACATCGTTCAGGTCAACACCCAATTTCTTAGCCAAAGCGCGCACCGCTGGTGCTGCTTTTTTGCCGCCGAAATCAGTCATGCTATCAACCACCGCATCTGAAGACTCCATTTGGCCAACTACAGTGCCAATGTTTTCTTCTTTCTTTTCAGTGACTTCGTTTTCGTCATTCAAGTCTTTAAGCACTTCTTCGGCTTCAGCCCTGAGCTTGGCAGGTGTGTCTGCTTCTTCAGTAGCGGCTTCAACCGCTTCACCTTCCGCGGCAAATTCAATCAAGGGTGCACCCGTATCAATCACATCACCGGGTTCACCATATAATTTGACCACTGTTCCTGCTTGAGGGACCGGGACATCAACCACTGCTTTGGCTGTTTCCATGGAAACCATTGGCTGGTCTACCTCGACTGTGTCGCCTACTTTGACATGCCATTCAACAATTTCTGCATCAGGTAAACCTTCACCTAAATCCGGTAATTTAAAAATGCTCATGAAACCTCCAAAACTTGATTCACTTTGTCTAAAATTCTGTCCACATTCGGCATGTATTTTTTCTCCAACTTGAACAATGGCATGATCGTATCATAACCGGTAACACGTTTGACCGGGGCCAATAAATCATACAAGCCCTGGTCGGCCAAATTGGCAGCAATTTCTGATGAAACAGAGCAATGCTTGGCGGCCTCTTGGATGATCACACAACGACCAGTCTTGGCAACTGATTCATGAATGGTGTCCATATCCAGTGGACTGATGGTTGCCACATCAATCACTTCTGCTGAAATGCCTTGTTCTGCCAATTTATCAGCAGCTTCCAGGGTTTCTTTCATCATCGCACCCCAGGTCACCAAAGTTACATCGGTGCCTTCTCTGATCACAAAACACATGTCCAATGGGTACTCTTCACCATCATCTTCCACTTCTTCTTTGTTTAAGTGGTAAACACGTTTGGGTTCAAAGAACAACACAGGGTCTTCACTTCTGATGGCTGCCAACAATAAGCCGTAGGCACGAGATGGTGAAGAAGGGATCACTACTTTGATACCTGGTGTATGGGCAAACATGGCCTCTATACTTTCAGAGTGGTGTTCAGGTGCATGAATTCCACCGCCATATGGTGCTCTGATGACCAAAGGACAGGTTAGGCGCCCTCTGGTGCGGTTGCGCATGCGTGCAGCATGACAAACGATGTGTTCAAACATGGGGAAAATAAAACCCATAAATTGTGCTTCAGCGATGGGTCTCATGCCCTGAGTAGCCATGCCCACTGTCATCCCTGCAATCATGGCCTCAGCCAATGGTGTGTCGATAACCCGATCTTCACCAAAACGTTGTGCCAAGCCACTGGTGGCCCTGAATACACCGCCATTGATTCCCACATCTTCGCCCAAAACAACTACGTCTTTGTCGTTTTCCAATTCATGAGCCATCGCCATTGTGACGGCTTCTACCATGGTAACTTTAGCCATTTGACTTCTCCTCCATAGACTCTGCGTAGGCCTTTTGCTCAGCCAAATTATGTGGCATTTCGTCGTACATATAATCAAACATGTCTGCGACTGTTAAGTTGGATGCCTTCAAATACTCTTCAACTGCAGTTTCTACTTCCACTTTGCAGGTATTCAATAATTGATTCTCCAGTTGTTCATTCCATTGACCCTGGCTGGTCAGGTATTTACGCATGCGTTTGATGGGTTCAAATTGACGGGCGTTTTCCACTTCATCATCCGGACGGTATCTTGAGGCGTCATCCGCTGTGGTGTGATCACTGAGGCGGTAAGTGATGGCCTCAATCACTGAAGCACCTTTGCCTTCATAAGCACGTTTCAAAGCCGCTTTGACTGCAGTATAAACAGCAATGTAGTCATTACCATCCACTTGAATGGAAGGTAAGCCGCCGCCAATGCCTTTTTGCGCCAAGGTTCTGCCCTGGCTTTGTTTTTTGCGCGGTACTGAAATAGCCCACTGGTTATTAACAATCATCATCACCATCGGCAACTGGAATGCACTGGCTGCATTGATCGCTTCCAGAAAATCGCCTTTGGAACTGCCGCCATCACCAACCACAGAAACTGCTGCCCGTTTTTCACCGCGCAGTTTAAATGCCAAAGCCGCACCGGCTGCATGGGTACATTGTGTGGCGATGGGCACGCACCAGGGGAAATCATGTTTGGGGCCTGAAAAATCACTGCCACGTTCATCACCACCCCAATACAACAACACCTCAGACATTTTTACGCCGCGGTAAAACTGTGCGCCGTATTCACGGTACATGGGGGCAAAGACGTCTTGTTCGGCCATGGCAGAACCGATGCCGATATGCACAGCTTCATGCCCCAAGCAGGACGCATAAGTGCCCAATTTACCCGTTCTTTGTAAAGCTACTGCTTTGGCGTCAAAGGTTCTGGTCAAAACCATGAGTTCGTAGATGGATTTTAATTTTTCAAAATCTGTGGCTATTGCCGGTTTTTTGTCACCCACCAATTCCCCATTGGGTGTCAAATACTGCAAATAGTCGATATTAAATGATGCAACTGTGGTCAATTTCACTCTCCGAAAATGTTAGCAAAGGGTGTTTTGTGTATTGTGACAAACTGACTGAAGGGTTTCAGTGGTAAGTCACCATTGGTTTGTCAGAGACTTTTAGTTGTTCATGATGTGATCAAAGGTCTCTCTTAATAACCATTAAAATGCTGGCTTATCAGGATGTCGTCCCCCGGATAAGCGGCAGTATTATATAGGAATGCGCGATTTTAATAAATGGACTAACACATATTATTCGCTTATTTTATTCAACGTTAGTAGAATAGCTGCTCCAATTAAATCTAAAACAACAAAAGCAGGTTGTGTTCGGGATATATGATCGATCTGACTTATTGTTGTTAACTGACATAATGACAAAGAAAAAAAACATCAGAAAACTGGAAGAGGGTATTAAATTAGACGTTTCTGAGAGAAATAATTATGGTGGCTATCTGTGTCTCGATACACTGTTTTCCGCACAAAAACCATTAAGTGATCCACCCCACCATGATGAAATGCTGTTTATCATTCAGCACCAAACCTCAGAATTGTGGTTAAAACTCATCATTCATGAGCTCAATGAAGCCATTCGTTGTGTGCAAATCAAGCGATTGGGCCGTGCTTCGAAGATTTTGGCTCGAGTCAAACAAATCCAAAAGCAGTTGTTTGAACAATGGGCTGTATTGGAAACATTAACACCCAGTGAATATATGGAGTTTCGTCATGTGTTGGGCAATGCATCGGGGTTTCAATCGGTGCATTACCGCCAGGTGGAATTTTTGCTCGGTAACAAAAACCATAAAATGGTTAAAGTGTTTCCCGAAGGATCAGAGTCCAGAAAGGTGCTGGAAAAAGTATTGGATACTCCGAGTATATATGATGTTTTTATCAGACATTTACATGCCGAAGGCTATGACTTGCCTGAAGATTTGGTCAATCGCGATATCAGGCAACCGCATGAATTCAATCAACAATTAATGGAAGTTTTGATCAAGGTATACCAGCGTCCTGACCAACATTGGCCAATTTATGCTTTGTGTGAACAATTGGTTGACGTGGAACAATCATTTCAGCTCTGGAGATTCCGCCACATGAAAACCGTGGAGCGCATCATTGGCTTTAAACAAGGCACTGGCGGATCATCGGGCGTTAGTTTTCTGAAAAAAGCACTGGATTTGACCTTTTTTCCAGAAATTTTGCGGTTAAGAACTGAGTTGTAAAATAACCTCAGAGCGCTCAATTAATTCATGGTTTCAAAATCTTCAATATCAATCAAAGGTCCTTATACAGCTAAAGATTTAAAAGCTTTATCACATTATAATCATATCGATTCACTGGCTTGTACTGAACAGGAATTGGTTACAGCAAATATTGCCAAAGGGTTTGCTTCACTACAAGCCGTTAAAAAGTTATGGATATGGAGTTCTGTAACCCGCACAGCCATGCGAGAAATTATCACTATTCCAAAATTGGGGACTCTTGATGTTTTAGAAATTAAAGGTCCTGGAAGTTTAATGAATTTCGAAGTGGCGACTGATTTGAAAGTGTTCAGATGTAATCTTTATATGTCTGAACAAGACTTAATGGAGATTTCTAAAATACCCAATTTGGTTGAGTTGGGAGCACAAAGTGCTGAAATAACAATAGATTCATTGAAAGCCTTGCTAGCCATGCCTCATTTACAAAGTCTGGACCTGGAGGGGTCTGCCTTTGATGATGAGATGGCGGCCATAATCGCGCAATCAAAACAATTAGACACATTAGAAATTGGATCTACACAGATAACAATCAAAGGGTTGCAATATATTTCAACGATGAAACAGTTAAAGTCGCTGGATATCTGGGCTGTAAAAATCAATGAGTCTGAATTGCAGTGTTTGACCCAACTAAGGAAATTGGAATATCTGAGTTTGGGTGGATATGAGGATCAATGTAACCTCACTTATCAGGGTATTGAGCCTATACTGAATCAATTGCCTCAGCTTAAGCGGTTGTGGCTTGAAGGCATCTATCTGACTGAAGATGAAAAAAATCACCTAAATAATAAATACGAATATTTTAGGAATTAACCAGAAATGTGTAGGTTGGGCTGATTGGATAGAAGCCCAACACATTCTCACGACATGGTGAGGCATGGCTTGATGTAATGCTTGATAAGCCGTGAGCGGAAGCCCCAAGGACATTCCTTTTTAATCATCATTCAGTCGAATCAAACTGAAACTGGGAGAAGCCGACATTTGAATAAGTACCTTCGGGGACCTTGGTTTCGTGTTGTTTGATCAGCTCGGTCATTTCTTTTTGGAATTCTTGCATTTTTAGATTAATCAGCTGGTTGACTTCATCATGTTTGCTGTGCGGAATTTTGCTGGAGTAGACAGATGACTGGTTGAGGTTTTGTTTTTGACCCGTGGCGAACATTTTTTTGTAAAAGGTTTGAAACAGTCTCTTGGTGGTGACGTCCACTTCTTCGGCCAAATCGGCTTGCAGTTGTAATTGCTGGTTCAGGGATTTGGTAATCAAATAATGATTGGCTTGTTTAAGGATGATTTGATTGGCCAGCAATTCATTGACAACAGCTCTGGCACGTATGTGGTTGCCGTATATTTTGTCAATTAAGTTGGTTAATTTGGCATGGCTGAGCTTTTTGCTGTCTTTTTTGGCTTGTTGTAAAGCCATGATAACCAAATCCATTTTATTCAAAGCACTTTTTGTGTCATTGGGTTTGTTTTTAAATTCAGCAATCACGCGCCGATCAATGCCGGTTTTGACGGCAATGGCTTGATTGGTGGGTTTGATGTTACTTTCTTGTAGTAACTCTGTGGCTGCTTTGATGTAGGCTTTTTGAATATTGGCTTTGAATTCCTGGCATTGCAAGCCAAATTTAATGACCATTTTACTGACAGGAATCAGGGC
Source organism: Gammaproteobacteria bacterium (assembly GCA_030426705.1). Lineage (GTDB taxonomy): Bacteria > Pseudomonadota > Gammaproteobacteria > Xanthomonadales > Marinicellaceae > Marinicella. The sequence continues at coordinate 5,274 of JAUHXW010000018.1, read as the reverse complement.
TTTTTGCAGTTGAACCAAATGTATAGTTTCAGTTTTCATGATTTCTTGCGCGCATATTTGTACGCAATATTATCATGTTACTGGTTTTATGTAAAATCTACTTAACCTGTGAGTGATTACATCATTTTTATCTCATTTCGCAATATGTGATAACTACAGGGGGGAGGTCAAATTTATCTCCAAATAGTGGGACTGAAATATCCTACACAAGCGGGGCAATACAGAGTTTTGTGGGTTGACGTTTTCTCTCTGTATTGTTCCTGCTGATTTCCAGCTTCTTTCCTGATGTAAATCAAGCACTTTTAATTCTACTCATGTAAAATCTACCTTTTTACTCAAAGGCTTTGCTGTGACTGCGCTCAGTGTTAACCTCAATAAAATTGCTTTACTCAGAAACTCTCGGGGCAGAGACTACCCCAATGTGCTCAAATACGGTGAAAAACTCATTAAAATGGGGGTTGCCGGATTAACTGTACACCCGCGACAGGATGAACGCCACGCAACCAGACAGGACACCCGTGACTTGGCAAATTTGACCAAAAAGCATGCCGGAGTCGAGTTCAATGTAGAAGGTTACCCGTCTGATGAATTTATGAGGCTGATTGACGAAACACGACCGGATCAGTGTACTTTGGTACCAGATGCGCCTGATCAAATCACTTCTGATCATGGCTGGGATTTAACCCGACATTTTGATTGGATTGTTCAGTTAGCCCAACAGCTCAAGGACATCAATGTCCGATCATCGCTGTTCATCGATCCGGATTTGGAACAGATAAAACTGGCGGCTCAAACAGGAGTGGATCGCATTGAGCTCTATACTGAATCATATGCTCAGGCTTTTGCACAAGATGACTATGCCCAGGTACTTGAATTGTATCGCCATTCTGCTAATTTGGCCCAGTCGTTGGGTTTAGGTGTTAATGCCGGTCATGACCTGGATTTGAACAACCTCGAAGCATTCCTGACCATCCCTGATATTTTGGAAGTTTCCATTGGTCATGCCTTGACGGTAGAATCATTGGAATTCGGTGTTAAAGAGGTGATCTCAAGATACCTGCAAATATGCACATAAGATGGTACAACCAATCTACAACAATGATATAATTGCCCGCTTTTTAATTTAAGGCCTTTACTCAGATTCTGGCAAAAGTCTCAATTTGTATGAATCTCGTCAGAATGGTTACCATTCTTTGGAAATAAACAACATGATTACTGTAACTTTAGCTGACGGCAGTCAGCGGAAATATGATGAAGCCTTGTCGGTGCTGGATGTGGCACAGGACATAGGCCCTGGCTTGGCCAATGCCGCTTTGGCCGCTCGTGTCGATAACGAGTTGGTTGATTTGTCTTATGTGATTGAAAAAGATGTTGATTTAACCATTGTGACGGGAAACACCGAAGATGGCTTGGAAGTATTGCGCCATTCTTGTGCGCACTTGATGGCACAGGCGGTACAGCGTTTGTATCCAGAGGTGGAAGTCACCATTGGGCCAGTGATTGACGATGGTTTTTATTATGATTTTGCATCCAAAGAGCCGTTTCATGAAGACGATTTGGCCAAAATCACTGCTGAGATGAAGAAAATCGTCAAGGAAAAACTGCCTGTTGAGCGATTTGAAATGTCACGCAATGAAGCCATTGAATTCTTTGAGCAAAAAGGTGAGAAATATAAAGCGGAAATTATCCGTGATATTCCTGAAGATGAAGTGTTGTCATTGTATCGACAAGGGGAATTCACTGACTTGTGTCGAGGGCCACATGTACCCAATACCGGCAAGCTCAAAGTATTCAAACTGATGAGTATTGCGGGAGCCTATTGGCGTGGTGACAGCAACAACGAAATGTTGCAAAGGGTTTACGGTACTGCCTGGAATGATAAAAAGGATTTGAAAGAATATCTGCATTTATTGGAAGAAGCAGAAAAACGTGATCACCGTAAGTTGGGTAAGAAGATGGATTTGTTCCATTTTCAGGAAGAAGCACCCGGTATGGTGTTCTGGCATGATCGTGGCTGGTCAATTTATCAATCCATCCAGCAATACATGCGTAAAAAACTGAATGCCAGAAACTACAAGGAAATCAACACGCCTTCGGTGGTTGAATATACCCTGTGGGAAAAATCCGGACATGCGGATAAGTTCGGCGATGACATGTTCAGCGTGGAATCTGAAAACAGACAATTTGCGGTTAAACCGATGAATTGTCCCTGCCATGTTCAGGTATATAACCAGGGTTTGAAATCCTACCGTGATTTGCCGATTCGTTTGGCTGAATTTGGCTCTTGTCACCGCAATGAACCATCGGGTGCTTTACATGGTTTGATGCGTGTGCGTGGTTTTGTGCAGGATGATGCGCATATTTTCTGCCAGGAAAACCAAATCAGCAGCGAAGTGTCTGAGTTTATCGATTTCTTGCATGAAGTTTATAAGGACTTTGGCTTTGATGACATCATTTACCGCATTTCAACCCGTCCTGAGAAGAGGGTGGGCAGTGATGAGGTCTGGGATAAGTCAGAAAAAGCTTTGGCTGATGCATTGGATGCCAAAGGCATTGCCTGGGAAGAATTACCCGGTGAAGGGGCTTTTTATGGGCCCAAAATTGAATTTTCATTGAAAGATTGCCTGGGAAGGGTGTGGCAATGTGGCACCATTCAGGTTGACTTTTCTATGCCAAGCCGTTTGGAGGCTTCCTATATTGATGAAAATGGTGACAAAGTAACGCCGGTGATGTTGCACCGAGCGATTCTTGGATCATTCGAACGATTCATCGGGATTTTGCTTGAACATCATGCTGGAAATATGCCTCTTTGGTTGGCGCCAACTCAGGTCGCAGTTTTGAATATTACCGGCCAACAGTCCGAATATGCCGCAAAAGTGGGAGAAACTTTGAAAAATCATGGCTTTAGAGCCATTTATGACTTGAGAAACGAAAAGATCGGCTATAAAATTCGCCAGCACACCTTGAACAAGACCAATTATTTGGTAATTGTGGGTAATAATGAGCTGGAAAATGAAACCATCACGGTCAGATCGCACGATGGTAAAGACCTGGGCTCGATGAAGGTAGAGGATTTGGTGAGTTTGATGAACTCGGAAATCGAAACAAAAAAATAATTTGGAGGATTGACTGATCGCTAAAAATGATAAAGTACGCAGGAACAACCAAATCAGGGTTCCTGAAGTAAGGCTTATTGACCAACACGGAGAACAGGTTGGTATTATTTCAACTGATGAAGCTCGTGACCGGGCTGCAGGTGCAGGTTTGGACTTGGTGGAAATCTCACCCAAAGCACAACCGCCAGTTTGTAAAATCATGGATTATGGCAAGTTCAAGTTTGAGCAAGCCAAAAAACAACAACAAGCCAAAAAGAAACAAAAGAAAGTTCAGTTAAAGGAGGTCAAATTCAGACCGAATACTGAAGAAGCGGATTATCAAGTCAAACTCAGAAACTTAAGAAAGTTTATTGGCCAGGGTAATAAGGTCAAAGTGACGATCATGTTCCGAGGACGTGAGTTGGCACACAGAGACATTGGTTCAGACATGCTGGACCGTTTAGAGCAAGATTTAGTGGATGAAGTGGTTGTTGAACAACGACCAGCGAAAATGGAAGGTCGATTTATGATTATGTTGTTGGCTCCAAAACCAGCAAAGTAATCATAACAAGGTTTAAATTCCTATAAAAACACATCGCGGACCAGTGAGTCAAGTACGAACAAAGCCTTTGAATAGGCTACTTGCTGGCGTATATAAATGAAAACAGGAGGGCACAATGCCTAAAATGAAAACTAAAAAAGCAGCTGCGAAGCGCTTTAAAAAAACCGCCACTGGCTTCAAAAGAAAGCATGCTTTCAGAAGTCACATCTTAACCAAGATGAGTACCAAACGTAAACGTAACTTGCGTGGCACCTCTTTGGTCCACGAAGCTGACGAGAATTCAGTAAAAAGACTGTTACCTTACGCATAATTAAAGGAGATACATCATGGCAAGAGTTAAAAGAGGCGTACAAGCACGCAGAAAACACAAAAAAATCCTGAAACTGGCCAAAGGTTATTACAACGCACGTCGTAAAATCTACCGAGTTGCCAAACAGGCAGTCATCAAAGCAGGTCAATATGCTTACCGTGACCGCAAAGCCAGAAAAAGAACTTTTCGTGCGTTGTGGATTACCCGCATCAATGCAGGTGCCCGCAACAATGGCATGAGCTATTCACGATTTATCAACGGCTTGAAAAAAGCTGATATCTCTTTAGATCGTAAAGTTCTGGCCGATATGGCTGTTCATGACAAAGCAGGTTTCGCTGCTGTTGTAGAACAAGCCAAAGCCGCATTGTCATAACGACATTCAGCCCTTCGGGGCTTAGAAAGTTAATGATTAAAAGAGGAATCAGTGGGTAACGCTGGTTCCTTTTTTTGTGGCGAATATAAAACCTAATATAAAGCAAAACAGAGACAAAAGTGAGTGATTTGAAACAAATCCTGGCATCAGGTAAAACGCAAATTGAGTCAGCCCAAACCGTTCAAGAGCTGGATGAAGTGCGGGTACAATTTTTGGGCCAAAAAGGCACAGTAACCCTGCAATTGAAACAGTTGGGGCAATTGCCTCCAGAACAACGTAAAACGGCAGGACAGGAAATTAACCAAATAAAACAACAACTGTTTACCGCCATCCAGGCAAAAAAAGACACTTTGATGCAGGCAGAGTTGAATCAGAAACTGATGGCAGAAGCAGTCGATGTAACTTTACCTGGTCGAACACAGACTCAAGGGGGCGTACATCCAGTCAGTCGCACCATGCAACGCATCATTGATTTGTTTTCTCAAGTTGGCTTTGATGTGGTCACAGGGCCTGAAATTGAAGATGATTTTCATAATTTTGAAGCTTTGAACTTTCCGGCGCACCATCCTGCAAGGGCGATGCACGACACTTTTTATTTTCCTGATGGCCATTTGCTCAGAACACATACTTCACCGGTGCAAATCAGGGCCATGAAAACCATGAAGCCACCGATTAAAATCATTGCACCAGGTAAAGTTTACCGCAGTGATTCAGATCAAACCCACACGCCCATGTTTCATCAGGTAGAGGGCTTGGTGATTGGTGAAAATGTGACATTCACTTCATTAAAAGGTGTGTTGAACCAATTTGTGAATGCTTTCTTTGAAGATGACTTGCAGATTCGTCTGCGACCCTCGTATTTTCCTTTCACTGAGCCATCGGCAGAAGTTGATGTTGAGTGGAAAAAAGATGATGGCTCCATCGATTGGTTAGA
>JAUHXW010000338.1 GCA_030426705.1 Gammaproteobacteria bacterium | reverse complement strand
GCGCCTGTTACTGCTCCTTACTCGGTGAATGCTTCCAAACCAACGAACAGCATCAATTGATCACGACAACGGCTTGCGAACAATAAAACAACTGACCGCACCTAGTGTAGTGTCCTGAACTTGGCTGGGCTATCAGCGGACTGTGAAACTGCCCTATACAAGGCGTCATCCGCAGGGAATGGCATCTCAGGATAAACAATCAAAAGAATTTGCCACAGGCGAAACAAAATTATAATCACCAAAATGCAGCGAATGAGCGTGCAAATATAAACTCCTTGCTAACGATTGCGAGTGCTGACCATACAATTGATCACCCAATACCGGCATCCCCATAAACTGGGCATGCACTCGAATTTGATGGGTACGGCCAAATGCAATTTCACAGGATGCCAAAGTGTATTGATTGTTGCCCTTGATTGGCGTAAAAGTGGTTTGTGCTGGTTTCCCTGTGCCTGAAACAATAACGGTTCGAATGCCATTGACTCTGTTTTCCACGTCGAGCGGCTGGTCAACCACAGTTTCACATTCAAGCACACCATCTAAAATTACCAGATACTTTTTGCTGACTTGGTGTTTCTTCATGGCTTGCTGAAACTCAATCAGCGCCAATCGGTTTTTCGCCAACAACACACATCCACTGGTGTCTTTGTCCAGTCGATGTGCCAATTGAACAGACTCATATCCTGTTTTTGAATTGACCACTTCAATCAAACCAAATTCATGACCTGTGCCGGCATGACATGGCAGGCCTGCAGGCTTGTTAAATACCAGATAATCATCATCTTCAAAAATAAGTCTTTGCCAAAGTGTTTCAATTTGGTCGCTATTGACTTTGTTTTGTTTGGCCTCAACGAAAAATTCATTGGGCGGAATTCTCACCAAATCTCCTGCCTGAAGTTTATACAGGGGTTTTACTCTTTTACCATTGACCCTGATTTGGCCTTTTCGCATCAATTTATACCAATGATTGCGCTCTACGTGCTTGCGTTGCTTGAACAGGAAATTATCCAGCCTTTGTCCAACATCATTGGCAGTTACGGTGAAAATGGGTTTTTTGTCCATATATATAGGTTTTTACTATCAAACGATGAAAATAGTGTTAAAATCCCGCACTGCTTTCAAAAATGAGTTTGAAAAGCTGATTAAGGCTCTATTGATTGAGCCAAAGATTATACGATTAAAAAATGTTTAGTTCCAAGGACAGAGGTATATTCCGGAACAGAGAATCATTGGAATGATGATAAACGACACTGAATGGAACGAAACCATTTCAGTCAAAAATAACATGAATACTGGTGAAAAAATAAAATCACCAAACGATAAGCGAATACAGCACCGCGAGTGGTTAATAAAACACACAGGTTTTGCAGGTTAAAATGAACAACCCAACACCTTAAAACTGCGCCATCGACAACAATTGTTCACCGTCCTAATGGTTTGGTGAACATACATGATTATGCTTATTTGGCATCACTGAAAGGTTCATCGTTCCTTTAAAATAACAAAAGGAAACAAGATGAAAAGAATGTTAATCAATGCAACGCATACGGATGAGATTCGTGTTGCGATTGCAGATGGACAAAAACTCTACGATTTAGATATCGATTCTGCGGGACATTACCGCAAAAAAGGCAACATTTACAAAGCCAAAATCACTCGGGTAGAACCCTCACTGGAAGCCTGTTTTGTGAACTACGGTTCTGAAAGACATGGTTTCTTACCCTACAAAGAAGTCAGCCAAGCCTACTGCCGACCCTCCAAAGGCAAAGGCCGTCCACCCATCAATGAAGCCCTGAAAGAAGGCGATGAAATCATTGTTCAAGTAAACAAAGAAGAACGTGGCAACAAAGGCGCCGCTTTGACCACCTTCATATCATTGGCTGGCAGGTACCTGGTTTATATGCCCGGAAACCAACGCGCAGGTGGCATTTCTCGACAAATCCGTGGCGACAAACGCGCACACTTACAAGACATCATGCGTCGTTTGGAAATACCTAAAAATGATGGCGTCATCATCCGTACGGCCGGATTGGGCAGAACTTTTGAAGAATTACACTGGGATTTCAATTACCTGCAACAAGTCTGGGAAGCGATTCAAAAAGCGGCCGAACAGAAAAAAGGACCTTTCTTTATCTATCAGGAAAGTGACTTATTCATCAGAGCCCTGCGTGATTATTTGCAACCGGACATCGGCGAAATCCTGATTGATGACCGCGAATCATACGAAAAAGCCAGAGAGTTTATGCAGCAAGTGATGCCGCATAACCTGAAAAAACTGTCATATTACAACGACACCACACCGTTGTTCTCCAGGTATCAAATTGAACGCCAAATCCAATCAGCATTTGAACGTGAGGTTAAACTGCCTTCAGGTGGTTCATTGGTGATTGACCAAACAGAGGCATTGTTGTCAATTGACATCAACTCAGCCAAGGCCACCAAAGGTATTGACGTAGAAACCACTGCTTTGAATACCAATTTGGAAGCCGCTGACGAAATTGCCAGACAATTGAAAATCCGTGACTTGGGTGGTTTGGTGGTGATTGACTTCATCGATATGCGCAACCACAAAAACCAGCGTGAAGTTGAAAACCGCATGCGCGATGCCGCTGAATCGGATCGAGCCAGAGTACAAATCGGCAAAATATCGAAATTCGGTCTGCTGGAAATGTCGCGACAAAGGTTACGCTCATCCATCTCAGATTCGAGTCAAATCACCTGCCCAACTTGTGGCGGGCATGGCTACATCCGTTCAATGGAATCTTTGGTCATTTCAGTCATACGTTTGACCGAAGAAGAAATGATCAAGCCGAAAACAGGTCGTGTGGTGATTCAGGCACCTGTTGATACCACCAACAAAATACTGAACGAAAAACGCACTGAGTTATCTGAACTTGAATCGCGTCATGGTGTACAGGTTTCCGTGATTTCCAATGACAACCTGTCATTCCCGGATTTTCATGTGCAAAGATTAAACACCAATGAATCGCACATCAGCATTGACTCAATCAAACTGGTCAAACCTGAAGATTGTCACAAACCGGTTTCCCTGGATCCACCTGCGCCAACCAAGGAAAATCCTGCACTGAGCATGGTTAAGCCCGAAACTCAGGCACCGAAACGCTCGTTAACATTGGCCATTTCTTCCTGGTTCAAAAGTTTGTTTGCCACCAATGGCAAGAACAAGAAACGTAAACCTGTCAAGAAAAAGCCATACCATAAAAACA
>JAUHXW010000337.1 GCA_030426705.1 Gammaproteobacteria bacterium | reverse complement strand
CAAAACCCACCAAGGGCATCAATGCCTGAAACAGGCCAAAATAAATGGCGGCGCTTAATGCGAGTGAATGGGTCTTTTGGGTTCGCTTAGATCCTAATCCGATGGAAACTGCGAAAGCATCCATACTGAGGGCTATGGCTAATATGATGACTTCGATCATTAAGTCGACTCTTTATTTATATATGTGGGTAATGATGGGGGATGCCTATTTTAAAGGGATATCAAATAAATGATATAGCACAAAAGTGTGAAATATCATCGTTCGCTAGATTCAGTTTGAAACCTTTGCTCGATTCTGGGCAATTGAGAAAAGGTCTCAGTTTATTAATTTTCTGTGAAACAGGCATGATTTTTGTATGACAATGGCTATAAATCCTTGATTTTTTTTCCTGTGTGGTTTGTAATTGTATAAACCACTTGAGGAGAATTTAATTATTCATCACAACCTTGGGGCGCATCAAACCCTCAGAACTGATGCATCGGGAATGCCATTAGAATGGCTGAATTGTGAACAAGTTGCCAAGCTTTTGGCACTCGACATGGTCCAATATCAATTTGGGGCCACCCTGACCCGCCTCCACGGCGGCATCAATGCCCTTTCCGGCAAACAAAGTTACTACGACATCCCCGCCATCATCGGCACCAAAGGCCACAACAACCATTTACACAAACAATTAGCGAATTATGTACCGCCTTTGAATAACCAAACCTTATTCAAACGTGATCAGAATTTGTGCTTGTATTGTGGCAATGTGTTTCACCGACATGACTTGTCAAGGGATCATGTGACGCCGGTTTCGCAAGGCGGTAAAGATGTGTGGACCAATGTGGTTACGGCCTGTAAGCGCTGTAATAACCACAAAGCAGATCGCACGCCTTTACAGGCCAATATGCGGCTCCTGGCGATACCATTTGCACCAAACTACGCAGAATATATTTATTTGCAAAACAAGAACATCATCGCTGACCAGATGCATTTTTTGATGAACCACTTTCCGAAGAAATCGCCTTTCAGAAGAATGGTTGGATAATATATAAGTGTGGGTTGGTAACACACCCCTCGTTCCCCTCTCGAGAGGGGAGGTTGTATCGACCGCTTTTAAAAAGGGAATACAGGGGGAAGATTGTTTTCCTGCTTAATCTATGCCCAACTTTTTAATCTTATAACGCAGCGCACGGAAACTGATACCCAATAAATCGGCAGCTTTGGTTTTGTTGTTATTGGTTTTGGCCAAAGCATTGGTAATTTCCCTGATTTCAATGTCCTCAATGTATTTTTCCAGGTTCATTTCCTTGTTCAGTTGCGGCTGAAAGCCGGTGTTTTCCAATTGAATATCTTCTTCACGAATCAACTGATTCTGACAGTTAACCGCCGCTTTGGATAGGATCAAATCCAACTCTTTCATGTTCCCGGGAAATTCATAATTTTTCAGCTTGGTCAAAGCACTGGGGTGGATTTTACAAGGTAGCTTGTTCCAATCTTCGGCCAATTGATCCAATCGGGTTTTACTGACTTCCACCAGGTCTTCTTTGAGTTCCAAAACACTTTGGGTCTTGATTATGGCAACAGATAACAACCTGATCAATGATTTCTTAACACCCAAGGAGTGCATGAACTCATCTTCAGTCCAATTACTGGTGACAATGATGCGATTATCATCGGGCAATGTTTTGATGTACTTGATTAATTGACTTTGCTCTTTGGGATCCAGGTTTTCAATGTTTTCATAAACAATGGTGCCAGAGGCTTCGGGAGTCAGGTCAAAGGTTTCATTGGCACAATTAACCACGGTAAAGTCCTTATGATTGAGGTCACTGTTTTTATGTATCAAAGAAGCAATCCTTTTTTTCCAGGTGCCTTTTTTACCAAAAATGATGACTGGAATGTAGCTTTCTGAATATTTTAGAATCAATTGGTTCAATTGATCAAAATAATCGGTCTTGATTTGTATGGTTTCACTGCTGGTTTCCGGCTCTTTGGTTTCATGTCGCTGTAAACCGTTGATTACCAATTGTCGCAAAGTGTCGAGGCTGATGGGCTTGGTGATGAAATCATAGGCACCTTTTTTCAAGGTTTCCACTGCATGATTGATGGTGCCAAATGCAGTAATGACCGCGATGGGAGTGTTGGGATAATTATGATTAACGTGTTCTACCAACTCACTGCCGGTGCCATCTGGCAATTTGAAATCTGACAAACACAGGTGAAATGATGTTTTTGATAACTGATATTTGGCTGAACCAATGTTTTCGGCTTTGTAAACCTTAAAACCCATGCGGGTTAATGAAATTTCTAACAGTTGCAAAATATCCGGTTCATCATCTACCACCAGAATCTTTTTTTGTTCGGCTGTCATACGGCTGCGGCTTCCAATAATTCTCTTCTTATCATTGGCCCAAAATTCATGGCTTCGATGAATTCAATCAAGGGCTCGGGGCTTACTCTTGATTTCATTATATCATCATTTTCTATGGGCGCATCAAGTACAATTTTTGACAATAACTTCGAAAGTTTGGCCAATTCCTGGTGGTCACGAATTTTTTTCATGCAGGATTTGGCGCCACGAAAACTCAGGTGCTCAATTTCTCGATACCGCGCCAACAAACTGTCCAAGTCATCAAAATGGTTCAGCAGAATTTGTGCCGTTTTCACACCGACGCCTTTGACTCCGGGTATGTTGTCCACCTGGTCGCCTGCCAATGCAAGGAAGTCACAAACCTGGTCGGGTCTGATACCAAATTTCTCAGTCAAAGCCTGATACCCCAAAGGTTTGGATTTACCATAATCCCACCACCAATCCGTTGGCCTGACCAATTGTGCCAAATCCTTATCCGCACTGACCACACAAATGTTGTGGCCCTTTTGCGCATAATTGTGATGCAAGGTACCAATCAAATCGTCGGCTTCGTAGCTGTCATCAGCGAACACCGAGATGCCCAATAACTTGGCCAATTGCTGACAGTGTTTAAATTGTTGTTTCAAATCTTCAGGCGCTGGATCACGATTGGCTTTGTACAAAGGATAAATTTCGTTGCGAAATGAAGTGGTTAGCGATTCATCAAAAGCGGTTGCAATGTATTTGGGCTGGGTTTGCTTGATAAAGCGCACCAAAAAACGGGCAAACCCATAAACCGCATGGTTAGGATTGCCATTCACATCCACCAAATCAGTGGACATGGAATAGTAGCTGCGAAACACAAAAACCGAAGAATCAATCAGAAAGACCGTCGGTTTTTGTGCT
>JAUHXW010000017.1 GCA_030426705.1 Gammaproteobacteria bacterium | reverse complement strand
CTCGGTAAAAACAGCAAAATCAAAGCCTATAACCAAACCCATGATGCTGATAAGCAAAAAACATTTTTGCCACGAAAGCGTTGGTGACTTATATTTGAAGCACACTGAGCTTGTCGAAGTGTTACGCAAAATCGAATTTCTGTGCAATCCAGATAAAGGCTTCTACAGGTGGCACACTGAGCTTGTCGAAGTGCCCAGCCGACTTGTCATTTATTGCTGATTTTGTGCAAGTTTAGACTTAATTCACATTCTGAATCATCAATAATATTTAGACTAAGAGATTACCTTAAGTCTTACAAAAATAATGAAAATAATTAGGTCAATACGGATGTTTCTGTTGCTATTTTTTATGCCAATTACTGGAATAGCAACATTTCAAGACAACATGATTTTCAAATCCGGTTTTGAGCCTTTTGTCTGTCAGGCTCAGGATGAATGTTTCTATACGGCACCCAATGCAGCCACCACTGCCGCTTGCACCTTTGATGACCCTTGTGATTTGCAGACCGCCAAGGGCTTATTGAGTGGAGGTGATGTCCTTTATTTTCTTGAGGGGACATATAACGACACTTATCTGTTTACCGAGGGCGCTTATGGCGATTATGAGATGATTTTGGCTTTTGGGCGAACATTTACTTTCCAGTCTCCACAACCTGATGCCAATAACCGGGTTAAGCTCACAGCCTATCCAGGTCATCAAGTCATCATAGACGGTCAATACGACATCAATAACGACACCGGCGCACAATGCTTTTATACCGATCAAAGTTTTGTCACTTTCAGTGGTTTTGTTTTTCAGGATTGTAAAACGGGCATCAATATCGGTGAAAACCGCATCACAGCCGATGTGATTGGTACGGTGGTTGAAAACAATCAATTTACCGGTAATCATTTTGTCAATGACAATGGCGGCAATGTGACCATTTTTTCTGATGCCATAGATACCTATGTGCAGAACAACTGGTTTGATGGCCCGGGTGCCAATGTCGGTTCAATGAATTCTGCGGGTGTTTATTATACGCATGACCGTCATGTTGAAATTTTGCACAATGAAATTTCAAATCACCGTACGGGGATTCATTACAAACACGACCATTCCCCTACCATAGGCAACACCGGGACAGTCATTGCCTATAACTATATCCGTGATGTTTCTATTGCAGCCAGATTGAATAGCCGCTATGCCCACATCCACAACAACATCACCACTGCGACTGCAGGTTCATTTTCTTTGAACCATTGCTCAGGCGCTTCAGGAGAAGGTGGTGATTACAACACCCTCACCAACAATTATTTTCATGCTTTGGATTTGAACGGATGTTCTGACACCAATGTCGACCAGGGCGCTTTCCAAAACACCATCACAGACAACATCATTGGCACCCGCTTTTATGTTCATGCCTGGGGAGCCACACCTCATGAAAGCACTTTGGATTACAACATCTATGTCACAGACATATTTGAAAACAATGTGTCATACACCATAAACCAATGGCAAAGTTATTATGGCCAGGATGCCAACTCATTATCTGGCACACCTATTTTCAGCGACCCCAATCTGATCGGCATTGAAGATTATCGATTGCTGCCAGGTTCTTTGGGTTATCAAGCGGGTGGGCAAGGTGATGACATCGGTCCTGATGTGGATTTGGTAGGGAGATTTTGAATAAAAAAAGCCCAACAACAGAGTTGGGCTTAAAAAAATCAGTAAGTGTGCTTAACCAATTGTTATTATTCAATATTTCTAAATGTAGATGTTAACTAAGCAGGTTTACTCGTTACACTCAAGCCCAGCGATTTGAGTTAAACGTGTCACATTCATCTGTCCGGATGTATAACCATTACCTGCCAAAGGTTCCCAGCTGAATACACCGCTGTTACAACCTGTGAATCTCAAGGTAAAGCGGCCCCAAGCAGTCAAATTGACATCGTTGCTGTCAAAATTCGGCGGAAACATAGCACCATCGGTGATGTTGACATCAATAGCAATGGTTTCGCCATCATGCGTGCCATTGCCCAATATCCAAACCTGATTACCCATGCTGTCATAGGCATACCAAATAATCAGTGCTTGATTATTCGGTAAAATCTCCACATTCAGGCCATGGCCTGATTGGTTGGGATCAAACCACTGACCGGTGTGGGCAGGCACAATGGTAAAACCTGACGCGTTGGCTTTCGCCAACCTCACATCATCCCAACGAACCACAGATGGATTTGTAGAACCGGAGTTAAAGGTGTCAACGCCCACAAAAACTTGTACATAATGCATGTCTGCAGGCACGGTGATTTCAGCAATTATCTGATCCCATTGACCTTCCTGATAGTCTGGTGATGGATAATAAAAGTCAGCCAAACCGGTGTACATTTCATTTTCATCGTACCATCGCACATACATAGCAGCACCTTCGGCCTCGGTGTTTGGCATCACTTTAAAGGAAGCACTGAGTTGGTAGGTTTCACCCGGTTCGATAGCAACCGGCTGATGACCTGTAGAACCAACACCTCCATTGTTCAAAGTATCACTGATTTGCAGCGAACCATTTTGACTGGCGCCATCATCAGCCACCCAGCTGACTTCATCAGATTCATAAATATTCCAACCATCAATATTTTGATCAAAATTCGGATTGGGTAATAGGTTTTGTGCATTAACAACACATCCTAATAACATCAAAACCAATAAACTTACTTTTTTCATAACTTCACCTCGATAGATTAAACTCATCAATAGCAACGACCATGAAAACCAAAACAGGACAAGTTGATTAAAAAAGATTATTTGTTTTTGGAAATGATAGACTCAAATGATACCGGTGATTAAACCCAAAGCCACAAATATCAATAACAAGGAAACCAACCAATGGATAAAAATTATGGTGACTTTTTCCAGCAGTTTCTTGCCCAGATAAGCGCCGCTAAAAGCAGCCAGAGATGCTGCAATGACCAATGACCAATTGATGGTTTGCTGGTCAGCTATCAGGTTTTTGCCATACACCATTAAGCGTGATACATCTACCATCACTGCCACCATCACCCCGGTAGCGACAAATTGCTCCTTGGTCAGTCCTGCTTTGAGTAGAAATATACTGCGAAAGGCACCTTGGTGACCTGATAAGCCTCCGAAAAAACCGCTGATCAAACCGCCCAGTGGCAGAAATTTCTTGTCTATAGCTTTGTTTTTAAGCCATTTGGTCAATTCCAAAAGCACAAACAACAATATCAAAAAGCCCACCAATAATTTCAAACTGCTGGTTTCAAATGACTGACCCAAAACCTGATAATTGACTACCTCACCCCGCTCAGCCAACCAGCCCAAAACCCAGGCTCCCATAATAGCAGCCAAGACCGCTGTGACACCAAATTTCAACAACACTTCCTTATGCGCATGACGGCCCAACAAGGCCACTTTGAACAAATTATTGGCCAAATGAACCACAGCCGTGACCCCAATGGCGATTTCGAGCGGAAAAAACAAGGCCACCACCGGCATCAGCAATGTTCCAAGGCCAAATCCAGAAAATAACGTCAGACAAGAGGCGCCAAAGGCAACCAATGAAATGATCAATATTTCCATATCAGTGAGAACTGACTACCAATTGATTTCTGCCATTGGATTTGGCCTGATAAAGCGCGGTATCGGCCAGCTCGAACAATTGATTTAAAGCTGAAGCCGGGTAATGAGCCAAGCCGATACTAACTGTCAATGAGTCATTCAGCTTGAGCTTTGACCATTGATATGTACGAACCTGATTGAGTAATTCCGTCAAAGTCTGTTCCGCTTGATTAATGTCCTTATCTTTCATCAACACCACAAATTCCTCACCACCATACCTGAACAAAGTGGTTCCATCTTCAGACCAGCTTTTAATGATTTGTGCCATGTATTGAATCACCAAGTCACCAGTATCATGTCCATGGGTGTCGTTCACTTGTTTGAAGTGGTCAATGTCCAAAATAGCCAATGCCAATTGAGCCGGTGGTTTATCTGTGTAATGTTTCATCAAAGCATCGAAATAGCGACGATTGTAAAGTTTTGATAAGGCATCGGTTTTTGAAATCATTTTTAGTTTCTCAACCAGCTCGCTCTTTTCCTGGTTCACCACTTCCAATTGTCTGGTTCGTTCTTTAACTTTCTCCTCCAGATTGTTCTTATATTCTGAAAGTGCAGCAAAGGTCAAAGCATAAGACAATCCTGGACGGTAACGCTGCACAAACAAACGCAACAGGTTTAAATCTGACACCATAAATGCTTGATTATTAAAACGAATCAGCAACAATCTGGCAAAAACACCACTGTGATCTTTGAAAAGAGCTGTCATGTAATTCACTATCCCGGCATTGATTTTGAGTTGCCCAAAATCCATTTCTTCTTTGGTATTTATTGCCAACATGATGGCCTCTAAATCTTTCTGGCTTATTTTTTCATCATCCAGCAGCAATGATTTGATATGGCCCTCACCAGCTAACTGTAACAACAGTAAAGCCTGGGCATTGAACAGTTGATCACAACGTGTTTTGATGGCAGCGGTCACCTGGTCAACTTCCAGAAAATTGGTAGGATATTCCGTACCAGCTTGAGGAAATGCCGCTTCCTGAGGATTCGAGCGTCGATTAAATCCGTAAAAACTGAAAAGCAACACCACCATAAATCCACAAAACAGATAAAAAGTGATCGGATTATCCGCTTGCCACAGCAACGCTGACAGCACTCCTGCTGGGATATAAATAAAATCTGCAAACAAATAGGCGGGCGTGAATAATTTGGATACTTTTTTGCGATCCAATAAAAAGTACATATAAATCATCAGGATATTAATGATTTGCATCACCACGGCAGCAAACATAATCACTTTGACAGACAATGAGTCCAATGCTGTCAAAGGTAAACTTAACCAAAGCCTTAATATCCAGTCAACGGTTAACAACATGATGGTATTCATTGCCAAGTTATTCAGCGCCCTGACGGTGGCTATATGGTACGAATTCATGCGGTATGTTTTGTTGATGAACGGCATGATCAGACTGGCGGTGGTTGAAATCAACAGGGTTTCAGCAATGGGCAAAGTCAGCAACAAATGAAACTGCACCAACCTTTCCATAGAAATCATACCCAAATAAGGCATGCGTACACCAAATTGCCACACCAGCAACATGGCAAATGAACCTAATAACCAGGTGCTGATACTGGGCAATGAAGTTTCGTTTTGTAAAGAAAATACCGCATAAACAATCGCCAGTAACAAAATTCCAATCACATAATAATTGACTGGTTTAAATAACATTTGCTTAAGATGACTGTTCATATACATGAAATTATAGCCAGAAATTGCAGTTAGAGGGGTAAATGAATCTCAAAACTCATGCTTTGGTCTGATTTTTTCTGCTTTCTGAGTAGATAGCCTTTTACCCTGAAATGGTTCAGGTATAATACGCAATTTCATTTGATAACACAGAGAAATCCCTTGGGAAGCTGGATTAAAGAAAAACAGAAATCGGCTGCTTTTTTTGGCACCAATTCGTCCTGGTTGGAACAATACTACGACCAATACCTGGAAGACCCACAATCGGTCTCTGCCGAGATGCAAACCTTGTTCAAAGAATTAGATCAAGGCTCACCTGATGTGCGACATTTGCCCATCATTGAAAAGTTTGAACAAGCAGGTAAATACCCAGCCATGGCAGCCACATCTGGTGATGCGGTTCATGCGCAAAAGCAAGCTGATGTGTTGCGACTGATTAATTCTTACCGTTTGCGCGGACACCAAAAAGCCAAACTGGACCCCATCAATTACTCCAAGCGACCTGAAACCCCGGATTTGGAACTTCCCTATCACAACCTGGCCGAAGCAGACATGAATACCAGCTTCAACACCGGCTCATTGGTGGCGCCAGAGCAGTTACCGTTGAAGGACATCATTGATTTGCTGGAGAAAATTTATTGTCAGCACATCGGTGCTGAATACATGCACATCACTGACATCAAAAAACGTGAGTGGCTGCAGCAAAGACTGGAAAAGCCTGCAGGGGCCTTCCCATTCTCCGCAGAAGAGCAACAAAAAATGCTCAAATGCTTGACTCAGGCTGAAGGACTTGAACGTTACTTACACACCAAATATGTCGGTCAAAAACGCTTTTCGCTCGAAGGTGGTGATGCACTGATCCCGCAAATGTCATTTTTGATTCAACATTTGGGCGCACAAAAAACCAAAGAATTGGTCATCGGCATGGCGCACCGTGGTCGCTTAAACATGCTGGTCAATATTTTGGGTAAATCACCTGCTGACCTGTTTGATGAGTTTGATGGTGTTAAGGCTGATGAATTAGATAATGTCAATTCAGGTGATGTGAAATATCACAAAGGTTATTCATCAGATGTGCCTACTCCCGGTGGCGATGTTCATTTGGCCATGGCTTTCAATCCATCACATTTGGAAATCATCAACCCTGTGGTATTGGGTTCGGTGCGAGCCAGACAAGTCAGAAGAGATGACAAAAACAAGAATGTCGTGGTACCCGTATTGATTCATGGCGATGCTGCTTTTGAAGGCCAAGGCGTTAACATGGAACTGTTCAACATGGCCATGGTGGAAGGCTATGACATTGGCGGGACCATTCATGTGATTATTAACAACCAGATCGGCTTTACCACCACCCATGCTTTGGATAAGAAAGCAGGCTTGTACTGCACCGAACTGGCTAAAATGGTGCAAGCACCTATTTTCCATGTCAATGGTGATGATCCTGAAGCGGTGGTTTTTGCCACCCAGATTGCAGCCGATTACCGACAGACATTTGGCATGGATGTGGTCATTGATTTGGTTTGTTACCGCAAACATGGACACAACGAAGCCGATGAGCCATCTGCCACGCAACCTCACATGTACAAACTGATCAAGGCACACAAGTCTCCTCGTGAAATTTATGCCGATCAATTAATCAATGCCGGTGTGATTGATGCCGCTTTTGCCAAAGAGTTGGTTGATCAATATCGTGGGCGATTGGACAACAAAGAAGGCATCGTTGAATTTGGCCCAACTCACAACAACGACAAATTTGCAGTTGATTGGACACCTTATATCAAAGGCGAACTGACAGAACAGGTTGATACCACCATTTCTACCGATCGCTTTGAAAAATATGCCGAAGTAATCACCGATTTACCGGATGATCTGAAACCTCATCCACGGGTCAATAAGATTAATCAGGACCGCATCAAAATGATGAATGGTGAAATGCCCATGGATTGGGGATTTGCCGAAACCTTGGCTTATGCCAGCATCCTGGACGAAGGATACCAAATCCGCATTGATGGTCAGGATTCACAACGTGGAACCTTTTTCCACCGACATGCAGTGGTACACAATGTCAATCAAAATGAAAACTTTACACCACTGACCAAGCTGGAAACCGATAAAAACAAAATTGACATCATCAACTCGGTACTGTCTGAGGAAGCGGTGTTGGCCTTTGAATATGGTTATGCCACCACTGAACCCAGATCTTTGGTTATTTGGGAAGCGCAGTTTGGTGATTTTGCCAACGGCGCGCAAGTGGTGATTGACCAATTTATTTCATCTGGCGAGGCCAAATGGGGCCGCTTGAGTGGTTTGGTGATGTTCCTGCCTCATGGTTTTGAAGGTCAAGGACCGGAACATTCATCGGCGCGCCTGGAACGCTATTTGCAACTGTGTGCAGTGAATAATATGCAAGTTTGTATGCCTTCAACTCCGGCACAAACTTTCCACATGATTCGCCGACAAATGTTGCGCAAAGCACGTAAACCATTGATTGTGATGACACCGAAAAGTTTGTTGCGTCACAAATTGGCCACTTCAACCAAGGAACAACTGTTGAAAGGTAAGTTCCAAACGGTCATACCAGACCGCAGGCTTGAGAAAAAAGACGTTAAACGCATCATTTTCTGTTCGGGCAAGGTTTATTATGATTTGCTGGAACAATTAACCAAAGAAGAAAACAAAACAGTGGCACTGGCCAGAGTCGAACAGTTGTACCCATTCCCCAGAAATGCCCTGATCAAAGAAATTGATGTCTATCCAAATGCCAAAGAGGTTATTTGGTGCCAGGAAGAACCGATTAACCAGGGTGCCTGGTTCCAAATCAGACACCATTTACAACACTGTATAGCTGATCGCTTTCCATTGTATTTTGCCGGCAGAAAAGGCTCGCCTTCACCTGCGGTGGGTGCATTGAAAGTGCATATCAAAGAACAACAACAATTGATTAAAGATGCCATCCATGGAGAACATGGATCGGCCATAGACGCGGAGTAATTAAATATGAGCATTGATGTAAAAGTGCCCGTTTTACCAGAATCAGTCACTGATGCCACGGTCGCCACCTGGCACAAAAAACCCGGTGATTTCGTTAAAAGGGATGAAAACCTGGTCGACCTCGAAACCGATAAAGTGGTTTTGGAAGTACCTGCACCAGCCGATGGTGTGTTGGAATCAATTGCCGTTGAAGCGGGCGATGTGGTTGAAGCCAATCAGGTTCTTGGTGTGGTCAAGGAAGGCGAAATTCCTGCAGAAAAAGCAGAGGAGTCAGTAGCACCAAAAGCGACTTCAACCCCAGCAAAAGCAACCAATCAACCTGCTGAACAAGCCGGACCACAAAAAATTGACACCGGTTCTGCTGGCCCAGCCGCTCGCAAAATGATGCATGAAAACAACATCGATGCCTCACAAGTTTCTGGCACCGGTCGTGGTGGACGCATCACCAAACCTGATGTGCAAACCGTAGCCAACACACCGATGGAAGAGCGTGTGCCTATGAGTCGTTTGCGTCAAAAAATCGCTGACCGCATGATTGAAGCCCAATCAACAGCAGCCATGTTGACTTCATTCAATGAAGTTGATTTAAAAGCGGTGATGGACATCCGTAAAAAATACAAAGAAGAATTCATCAACAAGCACGGTATTAAATTGGGCCTGATGTCTTTCTTTGTCAAAGCCGCTACCGAAGCTTTGAAAAAATTTCCCATCATCAACGCTTCCGTTGAAGGCACTGATGTGGTCTATCACAAACAACAAAACATCGGCATTGCCGTAGCCACAGATCGTGGGCTGGTGGTTCCAGTTTTGAAAAACACCAACGCCATGAGCCTGGCTGACATTGATACCAACATCCGTGATTTCGCCATCGCTGGTAATGAAGGCAAATTGACCATGGATGACTTAACAGGTGGCACTTTCACCATCACCAATGGCGGCACCTTTGGTTCTTTGATGTCTACACCAATCCTCAATATGCCACAAAGCGCCATTCTTGGCATGCACACCATCAAAGAACGTCCAGTGGTGGTTAATGGTGACATTGTGGTGCGTCCGATGATGTATCTGGCTTTGACTTATGACCACCGAATCATTGACGGTAAAGATGCCGTGTTGTTCCTGGTGGCGGTCAAAGAAATGTTAGAAGACCCAGCACGTATGCTGTTGAACTTGTAAGGAGTAAATCATGACAGATAAATACGATGTAGTAATTATAGGCGGTGGCCCAGCTGGTTATGTAGCTGCTATTCGCGCCGCTCAACATGGTTTAAACACTTTATGTATTGATCGATTTAAAGGCAAGGACGGCAACTATTCATTGGGTGGTACTTGTTTGAATGTGGGTTGTATTCCATCCAAAGCCCTGTTGGACTCATCCAAGCATTACGAGCAAATGACCAAGCATTATGATGTCCATGGCATTTCTTTTGACAATGCCGCCATTGATGTACCCACCATGATTGGTCGTAAAGACAAAATCGTTAAACAATTGACTGGTGGTATCAAGCAATTGTTCAAAGCCAACAAAGTCAATTACAAAGCCGGAAGCGGTAAATTGCTTAAAGATCGCCAAGTTGAAATAACCACGGATGAAGGTACTGAAATTGTTGAAGGACAACACATTATTCTGGCCAGTGGTTCTGTGCCGGTTAACATCCCCAATGTAGAGGTGGACAACGAATACATTCTTGACAATGTGGGCGGTCTTGATGTGAACGCCGTGCCTGAAAAATTAGGCGTAATTGGCGCTGGTGTGATTGGATTGGAAATGGGTAGCGTTTGGAATCGTTTGGGCTCTGAAGTGACTGTCTTTGAGGCCATGGACACTTTCCTGGCTGCTTGTGATCAAACCATTGCCAAAATGGCAGCCCGCGAATTCAAAAAACAAGGTTTGGACATCCACTTGTCAACATTCGTTAAATCTGCCACTGTCAAAGACGGTAAAGTTGAAGTGGTGTACGAAAAGAACGGTGAAAAAACCACTGCTGTTTACGACAAGTTATTGGTGGCTGTTGGTCGCAAAGCCGAGACTTCGGGCTTACTGAGTGAAGATTGTGGCGTTCAGCTGACTGATCGAGGTCAAATTGATGTTGATGACGAATGCCGCACTTCCGTACCCAATGTTTGGGCGGTAGGAGACGTTGTTCGTGGCCCAATGCTGGCTCACAAAGGCTCAGAGGAAGGTTCGGCAGTGGTCGAACGCATTGCGGGCGAACATGGTCATATTGACTTCAACACCATACCTTGGGTTATTTACACAGAACCGGAAATTGCCTGGGTCGGTAAAACCGAAGAACAACTGAAAGAAGCTGGCGTTGAATACAAAATTGGCACGTTCCCCTTTGCTGCCAATGGTCGCGCTTTGGCCATGAATGAACCCACTGGCATGGTTAAATTGATTGCCGATGCTGAAACCGATGAACTGCTTGGCGCTCACATTTATGCTGCCAACGCGGCTGATTTGTTGCAAGAATGTGTGGTCACCATGGAATTCAAAGGCTGTGCCGAAGATTTGGCACGCATTGTGCATGCGCATCCAACCTTATCAGAAGCTGTTTTCGAAGCAGCCATGAATGTCGACAAAAGGGCGATTCATAAAGCCAATTGATAACCAACAATACTGTTATATTAAGCCGGCTATTTGCCGGCTTTTTAATTGATGGACAAGTCAAAAAGCGCGATCGAAAATTCTCCCTGCTGTTTATCAGCAATCAGTATCCCCATTTGCTGTACGTCACTGAGCTTAAGCGCTGGCATTCCAGTCAACACCCTGCCTCTGAATTGCGGCACAAAATCGTCAACAGATAAATAAACGGTTTGCTCTTTATCTTTTAAGGTTTCGAATGTATGAACATAGGCAGCACCATCAAAGCCATTATCGGTTCTTAAACGAAATTGATACAGTAAACCATCCCCTTTAACAGTTAATTTAATTAAACTTCTGTGTTTTGTTTGCTCTTTTGAAAAAGGCCAAAGCATTCTGACTGAAGCAAACCCACCATTGTTCTCAAGTGATATATTCCCAGAGTAAAGAACGTGATTGTCATTTACTTGAAAACGACTGTTTGATTGTCCGCCCATCACAGTATCATTGATCAGTACATATTGGTCATCTCTTAGCTCTGAGAATTGAAACGTTTGAATCTCGGGTTTAACTTGGTTCATAAATAAGCTGATTAGAGTAGTAAATAACATTTTATCAATGATTTTCAAGCAATTTACAACTTACCCTACAGCTGTGAAATATTTGTGAGATAAAAAGCAGTTTGTACTCACACTGCATCGACAATCCCAAAATTATGATAAGCACTCCATAGACATTTCTATCGGAAGTTATGACTTTTTATCCACAATAATTAGAGAAAAAATATGAACGTATTAAATAAAACCTCAAAAATCTTTACCTTGACCATTTTGGCATTGGTAACCTTCGGCGTTATGGCTGGCGGTAGTTACAAAAATAAAAAGCAAGACATCGTTGACACTGCCGTTGCAGCCGGCACATTCAATACATTGGTTGCTGCAGTTAAAGCAGCTGACCTGGTTGACACATTAAAGGGTGATGGTCCTTTCACCGTTTTTGCGCCTACCGATGAAGCTTTTGCCAAATTGCCAGCAGGAACTTTGGAAAATTTGTTGAAACCAGAGAACAAAGACCAGTTGGCAGCCATCCTGACCTATCACGTGGTATCAGGTAAAGTCAAAGCCAAAGATGTGGTTAAACTAGACAATGCCACAACCGTACAAGGCAGTGATGTTGATATCATGGTTAAAGATGGTGCTGTGGTTTTGAATGGCAACAGCAACGTGGTCAAAACTGACATCAAAACCAGCAATGGTGTGATTCATGTGATTGATACAGTGATTTTGCCACCTGCAAATTCATAAATTCAATACAAAATAATCCTCGAGAAGACCGATTTATTCGGTCTTTTTTTTGGGGATAGATTATTTCTAACAAATTGCTAACAAAAGTCTGACAGCCTGATAACCAACATTTAAGTGTAAAATAGTATTCTGGGCACTCTTACTAAAAACGGTGAAACCTATGAATACAGTTAAACATTTCATGTTATCAATCATGGTGATTGTAACCACAATCATCAGTGCCTCAAACACCCAGGCGTCTGTCATGCCTAACCAGCCAGGCAACACATCCAAGGCCTTGCAATTCGATGTAGCGCTTTCCAATCTCAGTGTTCTGGCAGGTACCCAACAAAAAGCCTATTTAAACATCGACATCACGGGACTGCCCAGTCAATTCAGAAAACAGCGACCCAAAACCAACATTGCTTTCGTTTTGGATAAATCCGGCTCCATGTCTGGCCAAAAGATGATGCAGGCCAAACAAGCCCTGGAAATGGCTGTTTCAAAACTGACTCCAGAAGATGTCGCTTCTTTGGTGGTCTATGATGATGAGGCCAGGGTTGTCTGGCCAGCTGCAACCATGCAACATCCTCAACAATTTTTGAACACCATTCGTACCATCGGCGCCAACGGTTCAACCGCCCTATTCGCTGGTGTTACCCAAGGCAGTTTTGAAATCCGTAAATACTTGGATCAAAACAAAGTCAACCGTGTAATTTTATTGTCCGACGGTATGGCCAACATTGGCCCGAGCAAACCACATGAATTGGCAGAATTGGGCCGTGCTTTGAGCAAACAACGCATCAGTGTCTCTACCATTGGATTGGGTTTAGGCTACAATGAAGACCTGATGACACAATTGGCAGGTCACAGTGACGGCAATCATTATTTTGTCGAAAATGCGGATAAACTGGCTGATGTATTTAATTCAGAGTTGGGCGATATCTTTTCAGTGGTGGCACAAAACATTCAAATTAACATCAATTGCAGAGACGGCGTCAAACCCATTCGCATATTGGGTCGAGATGAACACTTTACTGGCCAAAATATCAGCACCAACTTCAATCAAATCTACGGTAACCAGAAAAGACACATCACCTTGGAACTGTTATTACCACCTGGCGCCAATGGAACACAACTGGATGTTGCGGATGTGGCCATTGCTTATAACGATGCGGCTCTAAAACAACAGTTATCATTCAATGATTCTGTGGCGGTCACTTATACCAATCAAAATCAACAAGTTGAGGAAGATCGAAACAGCAAGATTTATGATAATGTAACCACCTTGGAAGCCAATGAGACATCCAAAGAAGTGGTTAGACTCAGAGACGAAGGTGATTTAGAAGGGGCGAAAAAGTTGCAGAGTGAGAACATTGGCAGATTGACTAAACAGCTTTCGGGTGCTGCAGCGCCTCAAAGAATCCAGGAGCAAATTAAGCAAGAAGAGCAATTACTGGATAGTTTGGACAAAGCCGATTGGAATAAAGCCCGTAAACAAGCCAGACAAAAACAATATAAAATCGATAACCAACAACTGGATAAAGACGACGACAGTGATCAATAACCATTTTATTTTTTCAACAAGAAACTAGCCAGACCATGAGTCATAAAAGTAATCTGTTGCTGCTATTACTCTTTGGTCTGACCATTGGTCTGGTTGGTTGGCTGGGCTTAAAACTGGCCAGCCAACAAGACCGTCAAATCAAGGCAAGTCAGGTGGA
Organism: Gammaproteobacteria bacterium; assembly: GCA_030426705.1. Lineage (GTDB taxonomy): Bacteria > Pseudomonadota > Gammaproteobacteria > Xanthomonadales > Marinicellaceae > Marinicella. Next base: position 3,435 of record JAUHXW010000017.1, on the reverse strand, counting down.
CCGTTCTGAACAAGCCTTGCTGTTGATGCAGAACAATATCAATGAGTACATCAACCAACAACACAGCCGATTCGGTCAACTCATCAATAGCGACCACGAGGATTTACAACAACTGTTAAATACCGACCCTTTAATTCATGGCATCTTGTTACTGAATCAAAATGACCAAATTGAATTCCCCACACAAGTGAGCCCAACTCAACAACAAAACAGCTACCAATGGTTAAGCAACATTGCTATCAATGAGGAAACCCAAAGCAATACACAAAAGCAGTCTGGCTGGTTTATTTGGTATGAACAACAAAAAGAAAAATATATTTTCTGGACGGTAAATCCAGAGCATAAATTGTTTATTGAGCTCAATAATGCCATGTTTATGGCTGATTTTATACACTGGCTTGCAAAACAACCTAATATCGCAAACCCTGGCTTTCTGGTTATCAATGACAACCAGGGCCGAACGTTTTATCAATGGGGTAAACAACTGACAAATACAGCAGATATCAATATACAAAAACACCTGAATGCACCTTTTACTGGTTGGAGCCTGCGTTATTATTCAAATACCCAATCACTTTCAACCCTCTCTAAGGGCTTGTTTCAGTTAATCATCATCGGCTTGTTGGTGCTGGTTTCAATCATCACGTATATCCTGTTCAAAATAAAACGCAGAGAACATTTGGAAGCCCAACAAAGACTGAGCTTTGTCAATCAGGTGTCTCATGAGTTAAAAACGCCATTGACCAATATTCGCTTACACGGTGATTTATTGGCCAGGACCCTAAACCCAGATGACACTTCAGAAAAAAGCTGGCAGTCATTGAACATCATTCAGCAGGAAAGTGAGCGATTGACCCGTCTGATTAATAATGTTTTGAACTTTAACTCAGTCGACAACAACAGCTTATCAATCCACGCCTCACCCATCGGATTCCAATCCTTATTGGATCAAGCCATCGAGCCTTTTAAACCCAAATTTGAGCAATTGGGTATCGAAGTCGTTATTAACAATGCCATTGATTTGATGGCCAATGTTGATCAAGATGTATTCAAACAAATCATGGCAAACCTGTTATCCAATGTCGAAAAATATGCAGTCGATAGTCAGCAGGTAACCATCTCCGCAAAACAAAGTGATGACAGGGTCACTGTGACGGTACAAGACCAGGGAGCTGGCATCCAACGAAAATTCCAAGACAAAATTTTCCAACCTTTTTATCGAATCAGAAGTGATTTAACCCATGCCTCTGGTTCTGGATTGGGACTGGGTCTGGCCAGAGAGCTGGCACGACTGCACGGTGGTGATTTGCGCTTACTGCCCAGTGAAATCGGCTGTTGTTTTGAACTGACTATCAAGGAGCAACCACAATGAACATCTTGATTGTAGAAGATGATATCAACATTGCTGATGGCCTGGCACAGTTAATGAACTTGGAAGGCTACCAGACACAAATCGCCCATGATGGTCAAAGCGGACTGCAAAAATACCAGCAAGGCCAATTTGACCTATTGATTATCGATATCATGATGCCAGTGATGGATGGCTATGAATTGTGCAAAACCATTCGAAAAACTGATTCAGACACAGCCATTATTATGCTCAGTGCAAAAAATGCCGAGATTGATAAAGTGGTCGGTTTGGAATTAGGTGCTGATGATTTTATTTCAAAACCATTTGGTGCACGTGAAGTGATTGCACGCATACATGCCATCATGCGCAGAGGTCAAGCAAAATCAAAAACCAATGATGCACAATTCAGCTTGTCAGACCTAACCATAGATGTGGCGGCACAACGGGCATTTCGTGACAAAGAAGTGATTGAACTGTCTTCAAGGGACATCAAAATCTTACAACTGTTTCACCAACACCCAGGACAAGTGATTAATCGTAACATGATATCTGATCATGCCTGGGGCCATGACTACCTGTTTAACTCAAGAGCCATTGACCAACATATTTTCCAATTACGCAAACGGATTGAACTGAACCCCCAAGACCCACAAATCATTCGCACCGTCCATGGTGAGGGTTATCGTTACGAAGGATAAATCTATTAAATATTCAGGACAAAAAAAAGACCGATCAAATCGGTCTTTTTCAAAACTTTTTCAGCTGTTATTTAGTCCAGAGACAAGGCTGATTTAGATTTGTTACGACGACTTCTTTCTTTGTCGCGGTATTCTTTGACACAAGAATCCTGATCATACATCACACATGCCAAGTAATCAGTAGACTCAATCAAAGCAGCACGAATCGCTTTACCCGCTGGGGTCTTTTTGTGACCGCCTAAAGAACCACCAAAACCGCCTCTTGAAAAACCAAGGCTCATGCCACCACCTTTAGAGTGACCTTCAACGGTTCTCACAAATTCCACTTCTCCTGTTGTGGCATTAACCACACGTAAATCAATGGCTAAATAGGCTTTGTTGCGTTTACCACCGACTGAAATGCCTTTGAAGCTCAGTCCGCCACCGCCACCAGAGGTGTTTTCCTCATAAGCAGCCACTTTACCAGTGATTAAATATTGCGCACCGGTCACTTGACCCATTTTAGCCGCGGTTGATTTTGATACACGACCTGATGCACCTAAATCTTGCTCACCCAAAACGCTGTCAAGTTTTTGTCTTTCTACCACTTTGAAGGCACCGGTTGAAACCAACTCATTGGCCAACATGCCACCCAATTCACGACCCACATCAGTTTGCCACCAGTGAGCTTGCGTTTCATTGGTGAAATCCAAGACTGCAACAACAGGACGGTCTTTAGCTAACGCATTTCCACCAACCATCAAAGTTGCTAATAACAAAAGTAATTTCTTCATTTATTCTCTCCCATATAAAATAATTGATTAATGATTCATATACTGTAACAATCTACTCCTATTTTTACTGACATTCAACATGGATACAAAAAAACTTAACCATTTACGCAGCAAACTGGATGAAATTGATGCGCAAATTATAACCTTAATTGCTGAACGACAGTTTAATGTTGAACAAATCGGAAATGTGAAGTTGACCACAAATTCGCCCACCAGAGATTATCAAAGGGAAAAACAAGTTATCGATAAAGTCAGGAACCATGCAACCGATCAAGGCTTAGACCCTGAAATTGCTCAAAAGATTTTTGAGCTGGTGATTGAGACCTCACTGAGCAAACAAGAGATCCAAAAAGTCAAAGAATCTAACTATGGCTCGAATAAATCAGCCTTAATCATAGGCGGTAACGGTAAGATGGGCCAATGGTTTGCCCAATTCCTGTCATCGCAAAATTTCGATGTTTACATCAATGACGTAGCGCCATTGAATGATCAGCATAACTTTATAGCCGACATCAGTGACATTGAACTGAATCATGATTACATCATCATCGCCACTCCCATTCAGAAAAGTGCCGAAATCATCCAGCAATTGTGCACCTTAAATCCCAGTGGC
>JAUHXW010000336.1 GCA_030426705.1 Gammaproteobacteria bacterium | reverse complement strand
TATGTGCGGAACAGGCAGGGGGAGATATGCAGAACAAACATAGACTGGTTTTGGTCAAACAACAAATGGGCGCAACTTCTGTCGTGGTGGGATTGAAAACGGTGCCTGAGTTTTTTGAGGGCAGTATAGAAGAATATTGTCTTGAATTGGCCAATCAATTATCCACCAACCAAACTGTGATGGCTTATAAACCCCTTAAACAAGGCAAAGCATATACGGTGGTTTCCTTAAACAGTGGCTATGTCAGCTTTCAGCCTTTTACTGATGAAACGGGCATGGATGATGCACAATTAAAGGAAGCTTTGTTGAAAGTCAATTAGCTCCAATCTGGTTTTTAGCCACCAAGCAACATCAAACAAATCACATTTCGATCTTCTGAGAGCAATACATTGTAAGTTCGGGCGGCGGCCTGGTTGTTCAATACTTCCAGGCCGATGTTTTGTTCTACAATGGGTTGTAACAAACGAGTGTCTGGAAACTCAATTTGTGTGCCGGTACCCAAAATAATGATTTCCGGTTGGTGGCTGCACAATAAATTCACAAGCTCAGTGGATAATTCTGCCACAGTGGTGATCGAAATCGTGCTGACTTCTGCTTGAAAGGGGATGATGATGGATTGTTGATAGCTGTTTGGGCCAATCACACAGGCTTCAGCGCTTGCCGACTTGATCAGGTTGGGGTGTTGGGTTCTGTTTTCAGAAAGATCCATGATTTACTTAGGCAACTCAAAAACGGGTTTTGTGGGATTGGCACGGAATATGGTCAGCGTTTGACCGATGGATTGGACTTTTTGTGCGCCGGTTTGTTTCAGTATTTCTTCAGTGAATGCTGTTCTTGAATCACGGTCGGTGCGCATCTTGATTTTAACCAATTCGTGTTGATTAAGACAAATATCTAGCTCAATGAAAATGTTTTCGGTCAAGCCTTTATCCGCAATGGTGACCACGGGTTTGGTGTCATGGGCAATGCCTCTGAGGAACTTGATGGCATGTTTACTCAATGGTTTGTTTTGGGGCTTGTTACTTGATTTTTTTACAGCTTTGTTTGACATTCAATGTTACACTTTTCGGTTTAAACGCGTATTTTATCAGTAAACGTGTAAGCATACACAATATGGCAAGAAGTAAAAGTTCAAATCAGTGGCTTAAAGAGCATTTTGATGATGAGTTTGTGAAAAAATCACAGGATTCAGGTTACCGTGCGCGTTCAGCTTTCAAACTGGAAGAAATTGCTGAAAAATTTAACTTGTTACAAGGCATTACTGCGGTCGTTGATTTGGGTGCTGCGCCTGGTGGCTGGTTGCAAGTGGTTAAAAATAAAGCGCCTGAGACTGAATTGATCATTGGCCTTGATTTATTGGCCATTGAGCCGGTTGAGGGTGTGCACTTTATTCAAGGTGATTTCACTTCGGATGAGGTTTATGAACAATTGCTGGCGTTGTTAGGAAGTCGGAAAATAGACCTTGTTTTATCGGATATGGCCCCCAATTTAAGTGGTATGAGTGCCATGGATCAGCCGCGCTGCATGCTGCTGGCTGAAATGGCGCTGGAATTTTGTCAACAATCGCTGCAACCTGGTGGTGCACACGTTGTCAAACTGTTTCAAGGTGAAGGTTTTGATCAACACATTCAGAACATTCGCCAATTATTTAACAAAGTTGTGATTTATAAACCCAAGTCATCGCGCCCACGCTCAAGAGAAGTTTTCGCAGTGGCTACCGGGTTTAAGTAAAAAAGAGACGTATTTTGAATAACATAGCAAAAAACATTTTATTGTGGGTGGTGGTACTGATGGTGCTGATGAGTGTCTTTGGCAGCATGGTACAACAACCGCAAAAACAAGGCGAAGTGGTGTATTCCGAGTTCATAAATATGGTGCAAAGTGGCCAAATTGATGAAGTTTTGATTGATCCGGAAACATCGGTACATCGTAAAATCATAGCCACCACCAAAGGCGGCGAAAAAATCATGGTTCAGGCAGGTGATGACCCACACCTGGAAGATGATTTGTTGCTGAATAATGTGAAATATGCAGTCAAAGCACCACAACAGGAAGGTTGGGGCTGGCGTATATTTGAGACCATTTTCCCCATTTTGTTGTTCATCGGTTTGTGGTTCCTGATCATGCGCCAGATGCAAGGCGGTGGTGGTAAAGGCGGTGCCATGAGCTTTGGTCGTTCCAAAGCCAAACTGATGACCGAAGATCAGAACAAAGTGACTTTTGCCGATATGGCAGGTGCCGAAGAAGCCAAAGAAGAAGTGACCGAAGTGGTCGATTTCCTTAAAGACCCGAGTAAATTTCAAAAATTGGGTGGACACATTCCGCGCGGTATTTTGATGGTTGGCTCACCTGGTACGGGTAAAACGTTATTGGCTCGTGCCATTGCTGGTGAAGCCAAAGTACCATTTTTCACCATTTCCGGTTCGGATTTTGTGGAAATGTTTGTTGGTGTGGGTGCATCCAGGGTGCGCGATATGTTTGAACAGGCCAAAAAGAATTCGCCTTGCATCATATTTATTGATGAAATTGATGCGGTCGGTCGCCAACGTGGCGCCGGATTGGGTGGTGGTCACGATGAACGTGAACAGACCTTGAATCAATTGTTGGTAGAAATGGATGGATTTGAAGGCAATGAAGGCGTGATTGTGATTGCTGCAACCAACCGTCCAGATGTGCTCGATCCTGCTTTGTTACGTCCGGGTCGATTTGACCGTCAAGTGGTGGTGCCGTTACCTGATATTTTGGGTCGCGAAGCGATTTTGAAAGTGCACATGAAGAAAGTGCCTTTGGCCGATGATGTGGTGCCTTCGTTGATTGCTCGTGGTACACCTGGTTTCTCAGGTGCAGATTTGGCTAACCTGGTCAATGAAGCGGCGTTATTCGCTGCTCGCGAAAACAAAACTGAAATCAACATGGAGTTGTTTGATAAAGCAAGGGATAAAATCATGATGGGTGCCGAGCGTAAATCCATGGTGATGAAGGAAGAGGAAAAGCTTAACACAGCCTATCATGAGGCTGGGCACGCCATTGTTGGCTTGAAAGTGCCTGAGCATGATCCGGTTTATAAAGTAACCATCATTCCTCGTGGCCGGGCTTTGGGTGTGACCATGTTTTTGCCTGAAGAAGATAAATATTCTTACAGCAAAACCGCTTTGGAAAGCCAAATTTCAAGTTTGTATGGCGGACGCATTGCCGAAGAAATGATTGGTGGCCCTGATGCGGTCACAACAGGCGCTTCCAATGACATTGAG
>JAUHXW010000335.1 GCA_030426705.1 Gammaproteobacteria bacterium | reverse complement strand
TTGCTGCACCCAACCAAAGGGTGATGCGGGTAGCGCCTATCATAGAATCTGATAACGACTTATCACTGATTAATTTAATATTTAAAAATGGTAATGCCATCAATCAGGAAACCGGTGGTGGTCTGCTATTCAGCAGTGTCAATGCTGATTTGGGGGTGATTGAACTCAGTGGCATGACTTTTGATAACAATCATGGCTACGTGGGTGGAGCTGTTCACTTTGATAATGCGCAAGCCGAGAGTATTTATATCTACAACAGTGTTTTTACCAACAACTCGGCTGACAGTATTGGCGGGGCGATTTCTGGATATGGCATGGTTGATTCGACCACACCTGATGGCAGTTTGCGTGTATTAAGAAGTCATTTTGAAAATAATACGGCAGGTTCTGCTGGCGCCATTTTCTTTAGAGGTGAAAGCATTGAAACCGCTGAAATAAATAATTCACAATTTATAGGCAACTCAGTTTTGGACGATTCAGGCGCTGTTCAATTAGGCGCTATCAATACCGATCAAACCTATTACCTGGATCGTAATTTATTTATGTTCAACAGCGCAGAAGGCGATTCAGGAGCACTTCAGGTTGGGTTTGCTTCAATCGTCTATGTGCGTGATTCATTGTTTGCTTTTAACTCGGCTGAAAGGGGTGGTGCGGTCACCAGTCTCACCGATGATGCTTTGCTCAGATTGTCAAACTCTACATTGGTGCATAACAGTGCTTCAGTTGCAGGTGATAACATCTATATTTTTGGCACTGGGCGTATCATTCCATCAAGAAATATCATTGCCTATCCTGTCAATGGTGATAACTGTACCGGAAGTCTCGGAACGACAGTTCCTGCAAACGTCATGGACAACATCGCTGATGACAACACCTGTGAGCTGTTGGCCTCAGTTCCTTTCACTTTGTTGGCTGATCCCAAACTGACAGGTTTTTCAGAACACGATGATTTATTTCCGGGTTTTGCCCCAACGGTTGATTCACCAGCTTTGGATATCACCAGTTTTTGTGGAGAAAAAGATGTCATGGAGCGAGACAGACCCATTGATGGCAATGGCAGTGGTACAGCCGTTTGTGATGTGGGTGGCATCGAGTCACCAGCCAATATGGACATCATCTGGAGTGATGCTTTCGGGATTTAATCAAAAGACGAACCTGAAAAAGTCCAGCGAGGACTTTTTCAGGCCTGAATATTTTGGAACGGGCCAGAGTCGAAACATTTGAGTCTTTGTTGAAAATCATTCGCAATTCAGGAACAATGTACCTTTTGTGTAATTTATCTGGAGAAGACTTTGACCACGACTACGGAAAATCCTCAAAATCATAATAAACCAACTGGCTGGTTCGCCAGGTTTTTGGCAGCTGTTGAATGGTTAGGAAATTTATTGCCACATCCGATCACGCTGTTTGCCTTGTTTTGCGTGTTTATTGTTTTATTCAGTGGGTTTGCCGAATGGATTGGCATGAGTGTGGCTGATCCCAGACCTGAAGGTTCATCTAAAAGAGAGCTGGATGGTTTGATTGAAGTCAATTCCTTGATGTCTGGCGAAGGTTTGCGGTGGATAGTACAAAACCTGGTGACCAATTTCACCGGCTTTACGCCCCTTGGCACCGTGTTGGTGGCCTTGTTGGGCGTAGCTGTGGCTGAGCACTCTGGTATGCTTTCTGCTTTGATGCGCTCCTTGGTGATTGGTGCTTCAAAACGCATGGTCACAGTCATGATTGTGTTTGCAGGAGTGGTTTCCAATACCGCTTCTGAATTGGGTTATGTGGTGTTGATTCCCATGGCAGCTTTAATCTTTCATTCCTTGGGCAGGCATCCTTTGGCTGGTTTGGCTGCAGCATTTGCAGGTGTGTCAGCAGGCTACAGCGCGAATTTATTGATTGGAACAGTGGATCCGTTGTTGTCCGGCATTACCCAGGAAGCCGCTCAAATGCTGGATCCAGGCTATTTGGTTGGTGCAGAGGTCAACTGGTATTTCATGATGGCCAGTACCTTTCTGATTGTGTTGATGGGTGCTTTTGTGACTGAAAAAATTGTTGAGCCAAGACTGGGTTCTTACAACAGTGATGAGGCCAGCATTGAACTCGGTAAGCAATCTGTTGACGAAGTCACTGCAGCTGAAAAGAAAGGTTTGCGCATGGCGGGCTTGGCTTTTCTGGTTATCTGTGGGATTTTGGCGTTAACAGTGGTGCCTGAATGGGGTGTGTTACGCCATCCTGAAACCGGCGCGGTTAAGAACTCGCCGTTTTTAAAGGGCATCGTGGTTTATATTTTTATTACCTTTGCCATTCCTGGTTTTGTATTTGGTAAAGTGGCGGGTACCATGAAAAATGACCGTGATGTGATTGATGCCATGAGTAAAGGTATGAGCAGTATGGGGATGTATATCGTGTTGGTGTTTTTTGCCGCACAATTTGTGGCTTTTTTTAAATGGACCAATTTAGGTACAGTTATGGCGGTTAAAGGCGCTGCCATGTTGCAAATGCTGGGTCTTGATGGTCCGATGATATTTGTGTTCTTTATCATGGTTTGTGGCATGGTAAATTTATCATTGGGTAGTGCTTCAGCGCAATGGGCGGTTACAGCACCGATATTTGTGCCTATGTTGATGTTGATTGGTTATGCGCCAGAAACCATACAAGCGGCTTATCGAATCGGTGATTCGGTGACCAATGTAATTACCCCAATGATGAGTTATTTTGGTTTGATTCTGGCGGTGGCCACGCAATACAAGAAGAATCTGGGAATAGGGACATTGATTGCCACCATGTTGCCCTACAGTATCATCTTCTTTGTCGGCTGGACGGCACTTTTCTATCTGTGGGTGTTTGGCTTCGGGATGCCAGTGGGACCAGGGGCAGAGACTTATTACAATCCATAAAAATTCAGGAAGTCCTGAATTAAACAGGACTTCCTGAATTTCTGGTCTACTGGACCGCGGCGGCTCGCCGGCAAAGTTTTTATTAAAGATATTTGTTACAAAAAAGGTGAAACAAATCTCTAAAATAATTTTTATTTTCAATACTTGGTCATGCCGGCGGGCCGCCGGCGATCCAATTTATTTTAATAACATCCTTGAAAGTCTTATTGTTGGGAACGACTGATTTCAATGCCTACAGCTTCGGCATTCTTAACAGCATTGGGTTTGAGTAGTGTTAATTTGATTTCTTCACATGGAAAATTGTTAAGGACCAATTGGGCGACTTCTTCAGCCAAGCGTTCAATTAACTCAAAGCGACTGCTGTTAAC
>JAUHXW010000016.1 GCA_030426705.1 Gammaproteobacteria bacterium | reverse complement strand
GTACGGCGCATGGATGAAGTCAAAGCGGTTAAAGAGCCCAACATCGTTCACAAAATCGCCGTTTCTTAACGATGGCTGACTCCGGCTTTCGAGGACCCAAAGAAATTTTCCGAGCCTTTCAGTGGTCACTGAAAGGCTTGAAAGCCACCTATCAAGCCGAAGCCTCATTCCGCATGGAAATCTATCTGTGCATCATTTTAATACCATTGGCCATATGGTTGGCACAAACACCCATAGAGTTGATTCTGCTGATTGGTTCCTGTCTGCTGGTTTTACTGATTGAAATCATCAACTCTGCCATCGAGGCCATCGTTGATCTGGTTTGTGGAGAAGAGCGCCACGAACTGGCCGGCCGCGCCAAAGACATGGGCTCAGCAGCAGTTTTTATGGCTCAAATGATTGTCCTGCTTGTTTGGGGCGTTATTTGCTACCAAAATTTATTGGTTTAGAATCTCAAACCTACCAATTTCCTGAATTCTCCATGGATACCCAAGGTTCCTGAATGGGTAATGCCTCACCTTTTTGTAACAACTCAATAGAAATGTTATCTGGTGTGCGGATAAAGGCCATGCAACCATCACGAGGTGGCCGACTGATGGTCACACCCTGGTCCATCAGGCTTTGGCAAAGGTCATAAATGTTTTCCACTTCATAAGCCAGGTGTCCAAAGTTTCGTCCTTCGGAATAACCCTCCGTCTCATCCCAGTTATAAGTCAACTCAACTTCTGCAGATTCATCACCTGGTGCATGTAAAAACACCAGCGTAAAACGACCGGCCTCGACCTCTTTTCGCCGGCTTTCAACAAAGCCCAGTTTATTAACAAAAAAGTCTATTGTTTTGTCTAAATCACTGACTCGAATCATGGTGTGTAAGTATTTCATTTTAACTCTGTAATTCCTGCAAAATAACACCAACCATAATAATCAATCATCTCCATTTAAACAACTAGACAAAACAACACGAATACAGATAGGCTGGAATTGTCAAAATATATGTGCCAAAATTGCTATTTAAGATATCCATATTATGTTTATAGAATGAAAACCATAAAATGCATCACCGCACTATTGACCTTGTTGATCTTGATACCAGCCAACAGTCAATACATTAACCCAATAGTTGATTATTCAAAGGAAGGTGTTTACTCTAATCTTGCAATATTGACTGACACTCATTTGGTGTACCAAGCTAAGAAAGAGGAAATCAGTAGTCTTTGGTCAATGAATCTAAATTCTAAAGTTAAACAAAAATTATTTACTGGATCAATCAGTAGTTTAAAAAAACAAAACAATCAAGTCTATTTTACTGTTCAATTTGAAAGCAATAAATACCGCCTCTGGAGCTCTGATGGCACCAAAGAAAACACCCAAATGTTGAGTGAAACACTTATAGGTCGAAACGGGATACTATACTCAAACCAAGGTCGTATATTGGCTCAAAACCAGCAGTTGCAACTACTTCAAGTCCAAAGTAATCAAATAATAAATTTTGGGCTTAAACCTTTAACACCAAACAGTATATGTGTGTTTGATGATAATAATTTGGTTATTTTATCTGAATCCGCAGAACCTAAGAGCTACATTCTAAGCAGAACAGTTGGTATGGTAGTCAACGACTTTTACCAATTTAATTCGGAGGATGATATAACCCTGCCACAATTTGTTCATTCAGGTGATTCTTGTTTTTTAAGCTATCGAGATCAAGAAGAGCTCCAAACGTTAATAATTTCCAAAGATGGCAATGTAAGCTCATTTGTCCAACCCAACGACATTCCAAAAATATCATTTTTCTTTTCTCATCTAGATCGCTTATATGTGGCTGCTGGAGAAGAAAATGTTTTTAATAGCATTTACCGATTGACCCCAGATTTAACTACTTACGACAAATCTGCCTCCCTTAACCCCGGTTTTATATATGAGGGCGCTGTCACTAGAAATGATTTTATTGTTACTAGAGTCAGAGAAAATTATTTTGAAGGACGTTTGTTCAAAGTGATTTTGAATGCAGATTTAGACTTTATTCCAACTTATTATAATAGTTCACAAGTTACCACTGACCTTGCTTATGAGCTGCCGTCAGATGTGCTTACTGGGTTTTACAACCCTAATGATGGTGTGGTCTTACAATTCATTAGCAGTAACGAAGAAGTTAACCTCATGAGAATTCAGGATTATTATTACAAAGGTATAACAAGTAACCCTAACTCTGATGAATTTTATTTGATATTAACCAGTCAAAAATCTGGTAGAACCGATATATTCTCTTATAGCGACCGACCGAAAATTAATAACTCAATCATCGGAACTTGGCATGAGCATGATATCTATAGCCAGGGTTTGGTTATTCAAAAGGGGCAAAGAAACAATGGCAGTGACTATCTTTTCACAACATTTTATACTTTTGATATGGGCGAACCTCTGTGGTTAGCTGGAAATGAAGAGTTATTACCCGAACAAAACCAAATAGAAGTCGCTTTATACAAATATGACGGTATCCAGTTGTTTGAATATAATAATACACCGAACAGTGAATTATTTGGTCAATTAAAAATTCAAATTGAAACATGTAACCGCATCAAGACTGAATTCATCAGTGATGCTTATGATGTATCTATAAACCTTTATAGGATAGATGATAAATCCTATGATTATTTATGTAATAAGTTTACCCCATTGCCCTTTGATAACATGCCGGCTAACAACTTAATAATGGAGCAAAACAAATGATTAAAATATCTCTGTTCATAATGTTGTTTGGTTCTTTTTCATCATTTTCATTATCATGGAATCAAGCCATTCCAGTAGATGAGGTCAGAAATTTAGTCAATGAGCCTTACCTCATCAATGACCGCCTCGTTCTCAAGAAGGTTTGGAGAAATATGGTTGCACTGGAATCTTATAACAGTTTAACCAATGAATCTGAAACATTGATTGAGTTTGCTGAAGACCAGCGAATAGACAACATAATAAAATTTAATGATATGTTGTATTTTCTACTTAAAGTTAATCCACTTGCCAGTGAACACAGACTGTGGAAAACCGATGGAACTGCCTCAGGAACTGTACAAGTCAATGATTTGAACTTTTACGGATCGGTTACACAGGAAGCATTACAAGAACACAATAACACTTTATTTGCACAAACTGACAATGGTGGCATCATCGAAATTTATGACAACAGTTTTACTGTGCATGAAGTACATTCAAATTGGTCAGACTTCTCAAAGATGTGTGTCTTTGGAGCAAACGACTTTATTTTACAGGACTTTTACAACAACACAATATTTAGAGTGACCAATGGCACGAAGGTTGATTTAACCGATAAATTTCCAACTGCTTACGTTGTATTAAACATGGAGGTTATAAATAATCAATGCTATGTACAATTTGCTGATGGAATAGATTGGAACGCACCTACAGATGTTTTAAGAATCTCCACTGACGGTGAAAGCCAGTTGTTTAGTGAATCTCAATCATTAGCAGGCGTGTATCAAATTTTTGAATTTAACAACCAAACTTATGTGTTCAGAAAAAACATGGATCAACCCATTTCTAGCTCCTTAATTAAGCTCAATTCAGATGGTTCATTATCTGAAGAAATGTTGACCTTAGAAAACGGGACATATGATGAAATAATAAAAACCAAAAATCACCTCTTGGTTTCATTTAAGCCAAATAATTATTTCGAGGATACCCATCATTTTTTGATCAATGAAAACCTTGATTATCAACTCACCCGCTCAGGCATATACCTTGAGTTACCTGATTACAGACCCACGTTAGAAATAGACTATGTTATCTATCCAACTTACAACAGCTCAAACCAAATTGATATTTTAGAGCTCAGCAATTCAGCTGAATTAAACATATTTAAGTCTAAAGGTTTTAACTATAGATTCAGTGTATCATCTGAATTTTCAAATGTTATTTATTTTGGATTAACCGATGTTGTCACAAATTTATTTAATGTATTTATATTAAATGATGCACCTAAGATTGGCATCTCAATCAATGGTATTTGGCATGACCCAGAACTAAAAAACCAAGGTTTGTTTATCAGACAGGGCATTCGCAACAACAACTCTACATACATTTTTACAAGCCTTTACACTTTTCGGGATGGAAAGCCATTGTGGTTGGCAGGCAATGCTGACTACAACCAAAATTCTATAACTATTGATTTATACGAGTATTATGGTGCTAACTTTCTAGAATATTTTGATGAAACACAACAAAGTGAGTTTGGTCAAATCACAATTGAAATGCTTGGTTGTGACGAGTTACAAGCCACCGTTGAACATAATAATGAATCTAAAGTATTTAATTTAAGCCGCATTGACAACACCACTTACAACAAATTTTGTTTAGAACAGACCATTCCATAGTTATAGGATGCGGACCATTGATGATTACAATAATCCAATCTTTTAGAATCTAATTATTGAACCAAATAATCAATTGGGTTTTCCTTCCTTGCTTTTCTAACCATTTCCCGAACAGCTTTCAGCATAGTTGGCACATGGTATGGGATACCGTCTTTCAGTGTCCAAACGATCCCGCCGGTGGTTTCATCGCCCGTCATGGTGGGTATATTTCTGGGCCATAACACGGAAAGGTCTGCCAAAGGGTTGCCGTTGACGATGATTAAATCGGCTTTGTAGCCGATTCTGACTTGTCCCAACTGGTCGCCTTGTCCAAGGACTTTGGCGCCATTGACGGTGGCATGTTTGATGACTTCCAAGGGGTGAAAACCGGCTTCTTGCTGCAGCTGCAATTCCCTGAGCAGACCAAAACCAAACACCTGATAGATATAACCGGCATCCTCACCAGTAGTAATGATACCGCCTTTGTCAGCAAAGTCACGCAAAGCTTTGAACCAGATTTGGTAATTGTTTTTCCAAAACACCTCATCCGTGGTGGTCCAACCCCAAAAGAACGAGCCATGAGAGTCAGCACTGGGTTGAAAAAACTTTTCCAAGCCAGGATGCAGATAATCATTAAACCAAGGGGATGAAGTGGCCCTTTGCAAATCACGGGACGCCTCATAAATCACCAGGGTCGGATTCCAGGCCACATCCGCATCGACCATACCTTGTAACACCGAATCTAATTTATCCAAATCGGCTTCACGCCATAAACGGCCGGCATAACGAAAGCGATGCAACTCATTGGAATAATTCATGTCGGGTGGAAAATTTTGCACACCATGCAAAGCGGCATCGGGAACACCATACCAATGTTCGATGGTGGTGGTGCCGGCATTGATGTTGTCCCAGGCATTCATGTCTTCGACACCTACATGGTTGGCCACTTTCAAGCCATATTTTTTGGCTATTTTCGAAGCTGAGGTAAAAGTCTGCTTGTCCATCATGCCAAACTTCAAACCATCGACTCCCTTTTTTTGGTAATTTTTTATGGTTTTTTCCAGGTCTTTTTCCAGGTGGTTACCCCAAATACCCGGATACACAAACATCCTTGGCGCAATGATTTCATGCTTGGCACTTTGCTCTCGTTGCTTTAAAGTTTCATCCAGATCACTGCCCAAGTCACGAATGGTGGTGATGCCATTGGCCAGCCACAAGTAATGTTGATACGGTTGAGCCATTTCAATGCCTGCTCTTTTGTACATGGTGTGTACGTGCATATTGATGAAGCCAGGCAACACATAACCGCTTTTGGCATCAATGGTTTTCAAGCCAGCTTTGCGTAACTCAGAATCTTCCCTACTGCTTTGAATCTGTTGGATTTTACCTTGTTTGATATGAATGTCTTTGGGTCCTTCAGCTGGAGTTCCTACACCAACCACCACCATTGCATTGGTGATTAGCCATTCATTTACTTTGGTGTTGTGCGCAATTTCTTCAGCTTGAGCAGAGCCCATGCACAGCAACATACACAAAAATAACAATTTCATCTCTTTGAACCTCCAAAACAGAGATAAAAATTGTAGCAACTGCATCACTTAATAACCACTGTTTCTTACCACGATAACAAAACTGAACATAAAATAAATGCAAGCTCCAAATGGATTGTGACTTTGTTCAACAAAAGCAAAACGGTTACTGAACTTAGACACAGGATGTCTATAATTTTGTTTTTTTAAATTCAGAGGAAAAGGATGAAATTACATAAAGTAAATTTGTATGGGTTGTTTGGTGTTATTGGGTTCATAGTTGCTACGACTTCCCAAGCTGATGTTTGGGTCGGTTCAGATAATAATTGTAACTTTACCACCATTCAGGCGGCCATTGATTTTGTTGAAACAGGGGCTGAAAACACCATCAGAATCGCTAACAATGTAGCCAATGAAACTTATTTTGAGAATTTAAACTTTGATAACAGCGGAGTTGATGGCACTGTATTGATACAGGGTGGTTATGAACAATGCCAAGGAAACTCAATCAGTTCTCCAGTTATTATAGATGGCTCTGCCGCCGCACCGGTGTTTAACATCATGGGTGATGGCACCAGCAAAGCAATCACCCTCAATAAGCTTGTTTTAAAAAATGGATTGTACGACATCAGTGCAGAAAAAGCCGGAGGATTGAATATATTTGGTAATGAACTGGATGTATTTTTCAATGAGGTCACCCTGTCACAAAACACCGGAATTCGCGGCGGCGGACTGTACTCTTCGGGCAGTAATCAAAGACTGTATCTTTACAGTGTAAACATTGCCAATAACTCAGCACAAAACGGTGGTGGCTTGGCCTGTGACTTCTCTACTATTTTTGTTCGTCATCCATCAGCCATATCTTTTAATTCTGCTGCTTCAGGATTGGCAAACGAAGGCAATGGCGGTGGTATTTATGCGAATTTTTCTTGTGTTGTCTCTGTTCAGAGTGGTGATAACTCGGTTGCTGGCATCAGTGGTGTCGTAGGAAACATAGCAAGCAATCACGGTGGTGGCATATATTCAAGTACACAGGCTCGTGTTGTTGTGAGTGAACGTGATGGCAGCATACCTACAATTAAGGATAATGTGGCTGACAGTGACAATGATGGGATTGGTAATGGTGGAGGAATTTTTGCGACTGGATCAAATACTCAAGCTGAAATTCGCCATGGCTATTTGGTTGGGAATCAGGCCAGTAATGGCGGTGGTGTGGCTGCGAGTGATTCTGCTCAATTGGATTTGTTTCAAAACTCTGTATCTTGTCAGAAAGACCAAACCTGCACTTATGTTAAAAACAATCAAGCTGGTAGGAACTTGAATAACAACGCCTATGGATATGGCGGTGCCTTTTATGCTGACCAAGGTGCAAGTGTAAACGTAACCAGGAGCACAATCACAGGAAATTTAGCCGATTATGCCTCTGTTGCTGCTGCAAACAGTGGTGGCAGTGTAACCCTGAGAGCGAGCTTCATCAATAACAATGGGGACTTCGGCAACAGTGATTTCAATGACAATTATTTGATGCTGGCAGTTAATGATGACAGCCAAATCACTGTGGGTAATGTGACCATTGCTGATAATAAAATCAATGCGAGCAGTAACGCTGTTTTTTTGGCAGCCTTTGGAGCAACCATCCGCAGCGATTACAGCATCATTCAAGATGACAATGTGAATGTTTTGGAAGCATTCAATAATGGCGGCCAACAAAACTACATTCGCTTCGATTGCAATGTGTTACATGAAGCTCAATCAATCAATGGTGGTAACTACATTTTCAATAATTTAGAAACTACAACAGCTGTTGATTTCGTTGCTCCATTGAGTGGCGACTACCACATACTACCCACTTCTGCTGCTGTCGATTTGTGTAACAATTCAATTTCTTGGCCAGTTGATGCCGATGGCGATTCGTGGGGCTATGATGATCCATATGCCGTTGGTTTTTTTGACCCTAATTACAGCATTGATGCTGGTGCCGATGAAACATACAGCACCGACATCATTTTCAAGAATAAATTTGATTAAGCCCCTCATAACATTCTCAATGTGAAGTGGTTTTAAAGAATCACTTCACAATGGAGAGCTGCTGAGCAGCTCGACCCGCCAAGCCGGTTGGTGAGCGTACGCGAATCAGAGGCGAAGAGCGCGAGGTTACAAGTCATGTCCGCCGCGGTCGCTTTCATTTTAGTCGGGAACAAAAATGAATGAAGCCCCAAGGACATACCTTTTATTCTCCGGAGGCACTTAATATTTTTCCGGCTCCTAGGCCAACCAGAAAACTTAACGCTTTCTGAATGGTATTTTGTGATTCAGTTTTGATTCAGTTGATACCATTAAATTTAAAGGCACAGTAACAACCGGAGATTCAATAATGAAATCCACTAAAACCTATTTAACCTTGATTGCACTGGTTTTCAGTGTAAGCGCTGTGGCTGCTGATCGCAGCCGAGATCGCGGTGCTCATGACCAGGCACACAAGAAACAAAGCTATTTACAAAAGCGCATTGCTTCCAATAATCACAGCAGGCATAACACACCTCGTGATGGTGGCTACCTGGAAAAACAAATAGCCAAAAACAACCACCAAAAGCATGGTCCGCGAGGGGCTCATGACACACGTCGTGAAGCTGGTCAACGCAAACATGGTTATCATTCAAATAACCAACAAAATAACCGACATTATGGCCACAACAATCGACATGGCTTTAATGGTGACTACCGCAACAACCGCCATTTCGATAACCGCAATTATTACCACAATGACTCAAATCGCCGATATGGTCATGATGGCAGACGTTATGGTTATAACAACCACGACAGAAGGTACATAACCCACAATTATTACAAGCCAAAAAAATACTACAAAAAGTGGAAAAAGCGCATGAAAAAGCACCGCAAATGGTTGCGTAATAATTACCGTCATTTGTATAACTACAACTATTACACCAGCGATTTATACCGCTACCGCCCATTACGTGGCTTAGGTCATTATTTTGATCGTCCTGGTTATGGCTACGGCCACTGGCATGATGGATTTTGGTGTATCGACTATCACGATGAATATTTCTACCGTGATTACTACACATACTACCCCTATTCTGACGGTTGGAGACATGGCGACGGAGACTTTGGTATCTGGTTCAGTTTCAGTCTATAAACCAGTTCCAAAACTGCATCAGACAAGGGCCTCAAGGGGCCCTTTTTTATTGCCAATCCAAGTTGTTTTCTTTGAGTAAATCTTCTATTACGCCATCTACCATGTCATTGGCTTTTGTTATCTCAAACAAGGCTCTGGCTTCCGTAAACTTCTTTTGATGTAGCTTGGCAACCAACAATGTATGCGCATAATATTTGTTGTTAGGTTCTGCTTCATGGACTTGCTCTATGATGCTTTCTACTTCTACAAACAATTGGTTGGCTGCCTCTACATTGCCCAGTTGCTGCTCAAGACCAGCCACCAGTAAGGCATCTACGGCTAAATCATTTGCCGCTGAATAATTTTTAGGATCTTTTTCATAATTATGCTTCGAAATGGCTAAACCTTGTTGGTAATAATTCAAGGCACTATCTAGATCTCCTTGTTGTTGATAGATTTCACCAACTGTGCTGAATGAATAAGCTTGTTCCCGCTCATATTCCTGATTGAAAGGTGCTTTTAGTTTCAATCCATCACCCAACTCAACGGCCCTTAATGCCGCTGCTTTAGCCTGTTCAATTTGCTTGCTTTCCAAATAGAAAAATGCCAGTTGATTAAGCAGTATGCGTTCATTATTCTGCTTTTTTAAATCCTCTCTGTCCTGAACAATGCTGGCTTGAGCGAACGCTACGGCTTTGTTAATGTCTTTGACACCCTGCTCTAATTCCCCAAAATCAAATTCATACCAAGCCTTCATTTGGAAGCTGTGTGAATTGGCATACAACCAATCGGCATCATCAGGGTGAGCTGCCAACTGTTCGGTTGATATAGACACTGTTTTTGCAACTTGTTGTTCCGCTTGCTCCTGTTTGGCATATTCCATCATCTGATAACTCAACTCTAAACTGGCCTCCCAAAGAGTCATTTGATCACTGTCAGGCTCCAGCAGTAACAACTGATTCATGGCCTCAATAGCTTCTGATAAAACTTTTTCTGTTTCCTGCTCTTGGCCTTCAGAAGACAGTACCTGGCTTTGATAAACTTTTAAATTTGCCTTCAGAGGATAATAGTCTAAAGGATTGGCACCCATCAAATAAGCTTTATCCAAGTGTTTATCAGCTGCCTGAAACATGTTTTGGGCCTGCTCCGATTGTTCCAAATAATCAAACACCCTACCGGTATTTACATAAGCTTTTGCGGCCTGGCGGTGACTGGCTTCGTCCATTGTCAACTGATCCTGTTTGCCTAAGTGATCCACACTTTTTTCGGCCACCCTTTGCAGTACATCAATGCGCCCTATTCTTTCCAAACTTTCATACAGATCATCCAGCATAAAGTTCATCAGTTCATCGGTGGCATTCTTTTCAGCTGCGGTCAACTCTTGTAAGTGTTGTACGTCTCTGGTGTATTTGATGGTAAAGAACACACTGGAAAACAACACCATCAATAAACCCAGTGTAATCCATGGATGTCGCTTGACTGTTTTACCCACCACTGTTGAAAGTTTGTGGTTGTCAAAGCTGAGTGGAAAGCCCATCTGCCACTGGTTCAAATCAGAACGCAAGGCATCTGCATTGGGGTAACGTTGTTCAGCTTGTTCAGCTGTTAGTTTGTTAATGACTTTGAGTAAATCACCTGGAATTTTGGCTTTTTGTATCGCTGATAATATATTTGCAGTGTCTTCTGTTGCTTGTCCCGTGCTTGAGAGTAAAACATGAGCAAATAATACCCCCAGTGCATAAAGATCCGTTCTTTGGTCGGTTAATTCTCCTTTGATTTGCTCTGGTGCGCTGTAGCCATGGGTACCAAAAGTCAATTCACTTTGTTCGCCTTGCTGCATCGCAATACCAAAATCTATCAACACCGGATAAGGTACACCATTGATGTTTTTGACCAACACATTACCTGGCTTTAAATCCTTATGAAAAACTTTGCGGTTGTGAACAAACTGTAAGGTATCACACAGGTCAGTGATTAGCTTCACAACATCTTCAATACTTAACTGATGCCTGGTCACATAATGATCAATGTGTAAGCCATCAATATAATCCAGCACCAGCCAGGGTTGTCCTGCTTCAGTGATGTTGCCATCTATAATGGAGACTACACCCGGATGGCGTAAGTCTGCCAACAGTTGCATTTCTTGTAAAAACTGTTGTTTCAAGGAGGCATGCTCAAAGCGACCAGAAATGAATTTTATGATTACGGTTTGTTGATAAACACCATCAGAACGTTCAGCTAAATACACATCGCTTTGGCCACCAGAATCAATTTGTTCAATGATTTTGTATTTGTTGTGAAGCTGTTCATCTGAAAGTTCAGTCTCACTAAAAGTGCTGCTGATCAGATGGTTGACCTGAACGTTTAATGAGGAAACGTCTTTGTGTTCAAAGCCCTTTTTTTGCAGATAATCTTCAACCTCTATGTCATCATCTTGATCCAGGTCTGCATCTATTTGCTGCCAGAGCTTTTCTAAATCATCCTGACTCATGGTAATTGCTTCATTTTAAAGCCACCGCTAGCATGGCCCGGGCTTTTTTCCAGTTTCGAAATACCGTTCTTTCACTCACCTGCATCACATCAGCTATGTCAACAAACTCCATATCACCAAAAAACTTATAGGTGAAAACCCGTTCTAAACTTTCATCAAAGGCTTTTAATTTAACCAATTGTTTTTCCAGATCAAGCAAATAACTGGACTCTTTGAAAACAGGCTGTTCAGCAAAACCGGAATCGTCGACATAAGTGATCAGCTGATTTTTCTTGGCTTCATTCAACAGAATGTGACGCATGGCCAGCGCCGAGTAGGCAAAAAAATGATTGCGGTCGTTGAAGGTTTTTTCTTGGTTCTGACTTTTTAACCAGGCTTCATTGACCAATGCTGTGGTATTGATCCCGGTGCCCCTAATTTTAAAGCGTTGGGTGCGAGCTATTTCCTTGAGCCGTAGATAAACAGCTTCAATATCATGTTGCTGTTCATGGCTCAAAGCTGATTGCTTGTTATTTAACAGTTGAGTTAAGTTCGCTGAATCCATTATTTTGGGTGTGGTCGCTCGTCAATTAGCGTATCAAAATAAGCCATTTTTTGCAATCGTACGCTTTTTCCCAAAAAATTGTCAGTGATTCTTCCTTTGGATAGTTACATCAATAACAACACATTCAAACAGAGGAATAAATAATGAAATTGTATAAAGTGAGTATTTTGATGACCTGTGTGGTTTTATTAACAGCTTGTGGCGAAAGCGGCACACCCAGAGAACGGGTTGAAAGCAATTTATCCAAACTGGTCAAAGCCTGTTCTAACAAAGGAGGCGATTACAGTGGCGCAGCAGGTCTGGTGGCCTACTCTGGCTCTGACCGCAGCCGCAAATATAAGGACCTGGCCACAGCAGAAGGTGAAGATCGCAGTGTTTTGAATTCAACTTGTTACCAAATCAGTAAATTAATGAACGGTAAAAACAGCTATGTTTTGACCCAATTCGATGAAGAACCTGAAAGCGAAAGTACCTGGTACATTCAAACCGTTCAATTCGATGGTGGCCGTACGGCTCAACTGGCTTTCCTGGACATCAATGGCACCATGGCATTGGGTGACATAGATTAATCTTTGCTTTTTTACTCCAAGAAACCACTCAGTTAATTCAATTTGAGTGGTTTTTTTATGTCTGTAAAAAAAATTGGCAGTAATTTTACTTTGGGTTGTTAAACAATAAAAACACAGAGAAATAATCATGAAAACAACCGTTTTTATTTGCCTCATATTATCAGCCATGACAAATGTTCATGCCGATACTTTTACCGTTAACACCACATCAGACAGTGACGTCTGTAATGTCTCAACATGTACCTTTCGAGGCGCCATCAATGCCGCCCTGGCGACACCGGGTGCCGATGTCATTGAATTTGATATTCCAGCTGATCCTGTCAACGAAAATTATTTCTCTGGTGGAACTGGTCAGGATGCTTTTCAATACTGGGTAATACAACCTGCATCCGAATTACCGGAGTTGGAAGGTATCGCTATAGACGGCACCACCGCAGGTGCTTCCATAGCAGGCAATCCAACTGTTGTGTTGGATGGATCATTTCATCCCGTTGAACCCTTGTACAGTAATGGTGGTCTGGTTTTGGCTGGAAACAGTGAAGTCAATGGCATGGCATTTATTAACTGGAGTTGGTCTGGGGTAACCTTGACTGGTGCAGACAACACCATAACCAGCAGCTGGTCTGGTTTGAACTTGCCCTACGGTTTAGCCGGCGCACCCAATTACACGGGTGTTTATCTTAATGACACCACTGGCAACAACAATGTCGTTGGCGGTGCGATGAACTCTGCTGGTAATGTGCTTTCTGGTAACAGTTACAGTGGTATATATGGTGGAAGCCCAGCGATTGTGATGGGAAACTTGATTGGAACTGACCCCAGTGGCAGTTTAGCTGTTCCCAATGAAAATGTTGGGATATTTACTGAATCACCTTCAAACCTGTTCATTGGACTGGGTATCAATGGTCTTGGAAATATTATTTCAGGTAATATTATTACTGGCATTCACATAACCGCGGGAAGTGCTAACAGCTCAATCGCTGTTCAAGGAAATTATATTGGAACCAATAAAAATGGTACACAAGCAATTGGTAATGGTGAAGGTATATACATCGCATTTACTGATGATGTCAGTATCAGTAACAATGTTATTTCGGGAAATAATCGAGAAGGCATACTGGCTCAATCCATAGCATCTAACCCAATTAATCGATTATTAGTAACAAACAACAAAATTGGCGTTGGTGCTGACGGTATCACCCCGCTTCCCAATACAATCGGAATTTTTATAGACGGCTCTATTCAAGATGCTCAAATTGGTGGAACCGTTGACAGCGGTAATACCATTGCTCACAATCAATGTGGCACCCAGAAAGGCTGTGGTATTGTTGTAAGTGGCAATGGTTCAACACGAGTGGCCATTCGATACAATCAAATGTTCGCTAATCAGAATGAAGGGATAGATTTAGGGTCTGATCGGATCACCCCCAATGATCCGGATGATTTTGATTCTGGCGCCAACCGTTTACAAAATTTCCCTGAAATCAACACTGCGCAACACGATCCCAATGGCAATCGCATCAATATGAATTTCTGGGTGGACAGCCACAACGGCGCCAGTGATTACCCAATCACTGTTGATGTTTATGTCGCCGATGCAGATGGTGAAGAAGGTCAAACCTGGTTAGCCAGCACAACTTTTACCGAGTCA
Organism: Gammaproteobacteria bacterium; assembly: GCA_030426705.1. Classification (GTDB taxonomy): domain Bacteria; phylum Pseudomonadota; class Gammaproteobacteria; order Xanthomonadales; family Marinicellaceae; genus Marinicella. The sequence continues at coordinate 3,118 of JAUHXW010000016.1, read as the reverse complement.
CAATGGTTGGCTGGTAATTCTGTCTCTCGAACCTTGATTGCAGCTGCCCCGATTGCTGAAAATGACGTTATTGTCACTACAGCAACAGAAGCGGGTGGGCGCACTTCCGAATTTTCACCAGGTTTTACTTTGGCTGGTCAGCCAGATTTTTCCATCGCTTGTGGTAACAAAAAAATCACCACCAATTCGACCTTAACCTGCAGTATTAACTGTGAAGCCGAAGCGGTTAACGGTTGGGGTGATGAGGTGGGTGTGTCCTGTACCCATCCTGACAGCAACTGTAATTTTTTGCCAACTGATGAACTCTCATTCCATCTGGGTGACGTGGTGCCTTTTACGGTTGAAATCAACCACAATGCGGCATCACCTGGGTTGTACCTGAATGAGGTTTTAGGCACGACCGAAACACAGGGTGGCGACCTGGAACGGGCTGAGGTCATCACCATCAAGCAGTTGGCTGATGAAGATTATTTGTTTGTTGACGGTTTTGATGGCATCATTTGTCAATAAAACCGAGACCAATGTATGCCTATCAAATCGATTATAAAAAACACCAACTACCTGGTCCTTTTGGTCGCTGGTTTACTGGCAGCCTGTTCCAAAGACACATCAGGAAACGATATGCGTGTTGCTGAAAAATTAGACAGCAAGCAGCTAGCTGTGCTTACAGATTGGGTTAGTGAGAATGGATTGTCTCTAAATCAATTTAAAATCAGTGATGCAGGATTCAAAGGCGAATATTCGGTTGTCATCAACAACAATCAGTTGGTGGGACTTAAATCCAAGGGTGTGCGCTCAGCCGATGCATTGGCTGGCTTGTCATCGCTTCGAAACCTTGAGCTGTCTTTTTTTGAGACAGTCCATCTGACTCAATGTGCGCCACAACTGGAGACTTTGAGAATCAACGGCCTGCCTAATAAACCATTGTCTTTGGCTTTCTTAAAGCAATGCAACAAGCTGGTCGAGTTAAAACTGTTCCATACAGCATTCACCGACTGGTCGGCTTTGTATGCATTGAAGCAACTAGAAAAGCTCAGCATACGTTTTTCAGCCATACCATCTTTGGAGCTTAATCAAACCCTGCCGCTTTTATCCCGATTGGATTTAACCAACAACCGGCTTAGCAGCCTCTTTTTTAGCGCAGACCAACCGCGTTTGAAGGCATTGTTCCTGAGTGATAACCAGTTCTCCGTGTTGCCTGATTTTTCAACTTTGACCACACTGGAAACATTGAGTTTAGACAACAACCCTTTAACAGTATTCACGGAAGCTTATATTCCACAGGGCTTAAAAACTCTGGATATCAGGAAAACCATGCTGTGGAATTTAGATGTTTTGGCAAACTTGTCCCATCTGCAAAGGGTTCAGGTACAAAGAAAACCGAAGAACTTACCACCATCACTGGTTGATAAAGTATTTCCTGCGGTTAGCGATGACAGTCAACTGGCCGTAGCGGAAGACTTGATGCAAAAGTATCTTGAGGCCAATAACTTCATTGAAACTTTACCCAAAGCAGTCAACGGTAAGTCGCTGGGCTTGCGCAAAGAATCTCAACAACACTTCAGCCATTCTGGTACCTCAAAGTTAAGTGGCACCATTGAAATAGAAGAAATTCAAGGCATGATGCGGATACCGTTGGCACAAACAGATAATCTTTTGTATCAACAACGGCAAGTGCAAATCAACGGACAAATCAACATTGAAAATGGTCTGTTCAGGGTTTACAGCCCTGTAGAAGTTAACTTTTGGCAAATGGCTGGGCTTTTTGTCGATAACCCGCAAAAACAAGCCCCCACATCAAGTAATCTGAACATCGAAGGCTTTATCGTTTATGAGGCCCAAGCGGGTCAACCTTATTCCTTTCAGGCCAATTTAATTCCAATGGTTGATCGCTATTTGCTGTTGGTTGGTAGTGATGTCGCCACCGGCATCAAAATAAGCTACGAGTAAACATCCATGAACTTGTTGACCTTTTTTATTTCTTAACCAAATGGGAGAAACTCTTATGAAAAACAATTTAAAACTCGGCGCAATAGTCACTTTTGCATTATCTGCGACCACTATAAACGCTTATGCCATGGAAAAAGACACTATCTATAACATGCCAGCCGATGCTGATTTTACCCAGTATTATTTGTCCAATGAGCTACAACCAGCAAAAGGTACCATCAACAATGCAGAGGATTGCATGAAAGCCTGTAAAGCAGAACAAACCTGTGTGGTCTGGACTTTTAAACCTGGTCGTTTTGGTAGTCCCAATTCATGCAAACTGTCGCCAAAACTGATGCAGGAAAAAGGTGAAAAGGCCGAATATGCCGGAGCTGCATCTGGTGTCGTAAAAACTCAATAAAAAACTACGTTTTTTGACCGATTCTGAAAAAAATCAGGATGGACTTTTTCAGGGTTGACTAAGTACTGTCGGTCCCTGGTTGCACTTCGACGGGCTCAGTGTGCTTGTTTCGAGGAAACAATCAAATCAAGACGGCTGAGCCCTGTCGAAGCCTGTTAGGTTTTTGGTTTCACCTCACCAAAATCAATTTTTTGATAAATAATTGGCAGTGATTGGTCGTTTTAACAGTTTATTAAGGTATTCAAGTAATCAAGAGGTGAATGATGAAAAAAATAATATTGATCACATGGCTGTTGTTAAGCGGTATCGCGCAAGCCAACCTGTTGATCGTCGACAGTAATGAAGATGTGGTTCAGGTCGATAACAATTGCACCCTGCGGGAAGCCATTACGGCGGCCAACTTTGATATCACTGTTGACCAATGTGGAACCGGGTTGGGAGATGATTTAATCTGGTTGTTGATTAACAGCAGTGGTGATGCCATTCAACTGGACAACCAGTTGGGCATTATAGATGGTGTTACCATTCAGGGACCAGGTGCCGATAATCTGGTGTTGCTTCCTGCCAATGGGCACAGCGGCCATATCTTTCAAATCAATACAGACCGGGATGTGACCCTTCAGGATTTTCGTATTGGTGGCGCACAATCCAGTGCGGTTGATGTGGTTAATGTCAGGGATTTGGAATTTGCCAATATGGAATTTCACAACAACCAGGCAGGCAGTAATGAGTATGGTGGAGCGATTCAAGCTGATGTTGAAGACGGAC
>JAUHXW010000334.1 GCA_030426705.1 Gammaproteobacteria bacterium | reverse complement strand
AGTTCTTATAACTATTGTGGTTTCGGTGGTTTTGGAGGTGGTGCTGGAGGTACTGATACCTACTACTGCAACCCCGGTTTTGGTGGCGCTGGTAAAAATGCCGCAGGTTTTGGTGGTGCAGTTTTTATAAGAAGTGGAAATTTATCAATCCAAAATTCTACTTTTGAAAATAATCATGCTCTAAAAACTGGTTCAGGGAACTATCAATCAGAAGGGTATGGAGGCGCTATTTTCGTATTGCATTCTACACACATTTCAGGAACTATAAATCAAGGAATGCCAGATACACTTCCTACTGTAACTGGATGTGGTACATCGTTAACTAATAATTTAGCAGACACAGACCCAAATGAAACAAATAACAATGATGATGTTTTTGATTTGGCTGATAGAATTATTCCTGATAACGGTATATCTCTAGAAGACGCTTGTGGGAATACAAACCAGGAAATTCAAATTACGGGAAATGGGATAGAAATAATTGATGGTGATATGACACCAGATGTGGTTGATAGCACAGATTTTGGTGAAGAAGTAGTAGGTTTTAATCAAGCCTATCAGACTTTTACCATTGAAAACTTGGGTAATCATGCCATTCAGTTGACTGGCGATCCATTGGTGAGTTTAACCAATAACAACAACCAGCAATTCGAGGTGATTCAACAACCCGCTAGTTCTGTAGTTCTGGGTGGTCAATCAGTTGACTTCCAGGTGGCATTCTCTCCACAGAAAACTGGTTTGGACACAGCTACCATAGTCATAGACAGCAATGATGCCGATGAACATCCTTATGAGTTTCAAATCCAGGGAAACGGCGTACCTGGTGAAGCTGAAATGGATGTGAAGGGTGAGAACATTGAAATAGCTGATGGCGATATTTCGCCTGATGTGAATGACAATACTGATTTTGGGGTTAGTATGATAGGTTTTGGCTCAGTGACCAAAACTTTTACCATAGAAAACTCTGGTTATGATCTTTTACTTTTAACAGGTTCACCCATTGTCTCATTACAAAATAACAATGGACAATTCAATGTTTCAGCACAACCACAATCGGGTTTTATCGAACCTGGTATTCCAGTAACCTTTGATATCACATTCACTGCTGTAAGTGAAGGTGTCGATTCAGCAACTGTTGTGATTGAAAATACCGATTCCGATGAAAACCCTTATGACTTTGTGATTCAGGCCGAAGGCATTGAGCCGCCACCGGAGATTGATTTGTACGGTGATACCTTCAACCCAATTGCAGATGGCGATATAACCCCCTCTCTTGACGAAGGCACCTTTTTGGGTGAAGCCCAGGAAAATGGCCAAACAATAACCCGCACATTTTATATTGATAACTTCAATGGTTTGGGTGATTTGATTTTAAGTGGCAACCCGGTAGTTGAGCTTCAAAATAACGGTGGACAATTCACTGTGGCTTCTCAACCCGTTGAAACTGTCATTTCCCCAGGAAACTTTACAACTTTTGAGGTTGCTTTCACACCTACTTCAATCGGTACCGATACGGCAACTGTGGTTATTCAGAACAACGACCCTGATGAAGCGCCGTATGATTTTGTGATAGAGGCTGAGGGTCTTCCGCAAGCGCCTGTTTTGCAAGTTTTAGGCAATGGTTTTGTCATCAATGATGGTGACCAAACCCCAGTCAGTTATGATAACACCTGGTTTGGTTATACGCCTGTTTACGGTGGTCAGGTGGATCACACTTTTGAATTGAAAAATATTGGCTTAGCTGATTTAAGTCTTTCAGATGTGTTGTTGAATCAAGTAGGTAGCCATTTTTCTATATTAACTAACATTAACGACAACACGTTAAGTCCTGATGAATCGACATTTGTCGAGGTCAGGTTTGACCCTGATTACCCAAGTTACAACGTATTTACTGCTTTTGAAGTTTATGACGGTAACAATCAACCATTGCATTATCACTTGATTGAAGGCTTTGGGCAGTCGACCATCACTATCAACGCACAAAATAATTATTTGCAAGAAGGGGATGTCGCGCAGTTTGTAGTTGAACGTGATGTTGCAACCCCTTATGACACAACAGTAAATTGGGTGGTATCCGGTCAAGTTGATGGCTTAGATTTTGGAGGTATTTTACCCTCGGGTTCAGTCAACTTACCAGCCAATATTAATCAGACACAAATAGCTATTCCGACGGTTCAGGATGGAATAAATGAAGGCCCCGAATTTTTCAACGTGCAATTGAGCTCAGGTGATATCCGAATCAATCTTGGTTTCCCCAGCGTTTCGGGTGGTGTGATTGATGACGATTGGATTTTTGATAATGGCTTTGAACAAACCAGTTTGAACCAAATCATAGCAGGTATTACCAAATATGCCTTTGATCCGGAAGAAGCTCCAAAGTGTCATGAGCTGGCGTGTAACTTTTTAAGTCGTTCGCTGTCGATGAATTCAGACAGTTTAACGGCAATTAACACCTTGGCATGGTTTGAGGAAACCTTGAGTTTGCTGCGACCTTTGGGCGATTGGGATGGTGATGGTTTGCCTAATCATCATGACTTGAATCCTTTTGGTTTGTCACAAAACTTATTGAGTAAAATCAAAAACTGATGTCAGGTCAAATCAATAAATCCATCGTGTATGTCGCCGGATTACCGAGATCCGGTTCAACCTTGATGTGCCAGTTGTTGGCACAACACCCTGAGATTTACAGTACGGGACATTCTTCACCTTTGGCCAATACCTTGAAAAAAATCAGGGGTGGTTTGACTGAAGATACTTTTATGTTGGCACAGATGGATGTGGAATTTGATTTGGCCTATCAACGTATCCACAATGCCATGACTGGTTTTGTTAATGGCTGGTTCGCTGAAACTGATTTAAAAGTTGTGGTTGATAAAAACCGTGGTTGGTTGTCAGATTTGGCTTTATTGGAAACCATTGACCCCGACTTTAAAATGGTGGTTTGTGTCAGGAGTCCAGATCAGATTTTGGGTTCAATTGAATCACGGCATCAGAAAACAGCTTTGATTGATTTTCCTGATGGTTTGGCCAATCTGACGCCTTTTGAGCGTGCCGATAAATTATTTGCGCCCAAAGGTGTGGTTGGTGGCCCTTTGAAATTAATCCAGGATTTACAAGATATCTCAGCCGAGACACAAAAGCATTTGTATTATGTGTTGTTTGAAGACATGTTGATGCGACCATTAGAAGTGATGTCTGAATTATTCAAATGGCTGGGCGTGTCTGATTTCAGGTTCAATCCGCAAAATTTAACCGTTAAACCGCACGAAAGTGACAGC
>JAUHXW010000333.1 GCA_030426705.1 Gammaproteobacteria bacterium | reverse complement strand
GGTAGGATTTACAATGAACTATCATTCACCAGCACAGACAATCACCAAAAGCTCAAATACACTGAACAGGCACTTTTACATGGTGAAAAGGATCATGGCAAAATCCATCCAAAATATTACAGTCGCTTAATAAATAAAGCCGCACAATTGAACCGCAGCAATCAAACCGCCGCTGCAGAAGCCACTTTCCTTCAAGCCCAGGAAATTGGTGAGAAATTATATGACAGCAACCATCCCCAAATGGCTCGATTATATAGTGAGCTGGCATTTATTTATCAGGATACCGGGCGATTTGAAACAGCCGAAAATTATTTTAAAACAGCCATTGCCGTTCAAAAAGAATTCTATGGTGTGCAAAATCTTTATTATGTTTTGAGTACCAATAATTTAGGGTTTTTGTATGAAGACATGGGAGAATTCCCTGCTGCAGAGCGGTTTTATCGGGAGTCACTAGAGCTGCGTAAAAAGCATTATAGCGCCGATCCCATGCGGGTTGCAGGGGCTCAGTTTAATTTGGCTCGGCTGATGGCAAAAATGGGCAATCATGTTGAATCCGAACAATTGCTCAACGATGTCATCCCGGTGTATCAAGCTAATAAAAAGAATTTACTGAGTGCTGAAATTGTTCAGTTGGCCAATCTGATTGGCAGTGAATCATCACCCACCTGTCAATCAGTTGATGCTGAAATCAACAGATTAAAAACCGAAGTCGAAAAAATCTCCGAAAAAAGCTGGCTGCGTATGTACCACGAACTGTGGCTTGGGCAGATGGCGCACAAATGTGAGTTAAATGAGCTGGCTGATGATTTATTGCAAGCTGCATTGGGTCATTCAAAAAACATCTATCAGGAAAATTCTTCTGGCCAAATAAGAATTGCACAATTGGTTCACAGCTTCAAAAATTAAATTTCCATTTTTTTGACACTTCTTTATTCAATTCTCGCTTTAATCAACAGAACCCAGCAAAGGTCTTTATTTACTTAATCGTAGTAACAATTCAAGGCTGGACTAAATCCCATTGAACTCACATTGGATAAGCGATGAAACTGAAAAACCAAAAAACACTCAAAAAATCCCTGTTAACCAGCGCCATTGCCCTGTGTTTACCCATGGGCGTTCAAGCAGCCAATTATTCGGTCACTGAACCTTCAGATGATGGTACCGGAAATTTTACTGGAACATTAAGTTGGGCCATTCAGCAAGCCAACAGTAACCCTGGCTTCGACACCATTACTTTGGAGTCTGATGTGTTTGTTGGTGATGTGATGAAGCGCTTGATTGACTCAGATGTGACCATTCAAAGTGACAGTACCCGACGATCTATAAATGGTAACAATTATCATCGTCCACTGTTTATTAAGTCAGGAACAGTCACCATTCAAAATGTTGATATTGAAAGTGGCAAAGCACAAGGTGGCAGTTCGGATGAAGGTGCGCCTGGGGCAGGTTTGGGTGGTGCCTTGTTTATATATGATGGGGATGTATCCATCAATGATGTGACATTCAGTAACTCCACTGCCAATGGTGGTTTCGATTTATCCAATACTTACACCAGAGGCGGTGGCGGATTGTTTGGTGATGCCGGAAACTACAGTGGCGGCGGTCTTTTTGCTGCTGGCAGTGGTAACGCCGGTGGTTATGGTGGCTATGGTCAATACAATCAAACCGAAACAGATTTTGGCAAAGGCGGTGATTATACGGGGTATATTCCTGGCGGACATGGTGGTTTTGGTGGTGGCGGTGGATGGCCATCTGGTGATGGTGGTTTTGGCGGTGGTGGTGCCAGCAATACAGGAAACAATCAAGCCGGCAATGGGGGCTTTGGCGGTGGTTCGCCTTATGCAGGTTCTTATGGTATCTACAGTGGTTTTCCTGGTTACGGCGGTGCTTTGAATGCTGGTGCCGGACTGGGTGGTGCTGTTTTTATCCGTTCGGGCCAAGTTGACATCAGCAATTCAAATTTCATCAACAATTCCGCAACCGCGACCAATGGCGCCAAAGGCCTCGGTGGTGGTTTGTTTGTTTTGCATTCGACAACCAACAGCAACAATGGCACCGATGCCAGCCAACAAGGCATGCCGGCACAATTGGCCACAGTAACTGGTTGTGGCAACTTGTTCAGTGGCAATGTGGCCACTGATGATGCAGGCGTTATTGACAACGATGATGATGTCTTTGATCTGGGTGGTGTGGCAGAAAATTTAACTCAATTGTGCCCCATGCAACAAAATTTATTAGTCACTGTCTCAAATGATAATGGCTTAGGTGACACAGAAAACACCCTCAGCTGGGCGATCAAAGAGTCCAATGCCATTCCCGGTGATGACACCATTACCCTCGCCACAAATGTCACCATTACTGGAGTAATGAAGCGTCTGATAGATTCCAATGTAACCATTCAAAGCGATGGCATCCGAAGAACCATCAGTGGAAACGACCAATTCAGACCCTTGTTCATAAAATCTGGACAAGTGACTTTAAATGATTTTGATGTGGTTAATGGTTTGGCGCAGGGCGGTCAAGGTTTTACTGGCGGAGCAGGCATGGGAGGCAGTTTGTTTATCTATGCTGGAAATGTCTCTATTAATGATCTGAGTTTCAGTGATTCTCTCGCTTCAGGTGGCGTAGATAACTCGTCGTTAGAAGGTGGAGGCGGTATGTTTGGAGATGGTGATGATGGGGGTGGTGGCTTGTTTGCCTCTGCTTCGGGTAGTGCTGGAGGGCATGGCGGATTTTACGATGATTTTGGACGAGGTGGTAACGCAAGTTCTTCTGGAGCAAATGGTCACTTTGGTGGTGGCGGTGGCGAAACCCCATTCCAAACTGTTCTGGGTGGTTATGGTGGATTTGGTGGCGGCGGTGGATTCGGTACACTTGAAGGCTATGGTGGTTTTGGTGGCGGTTCAAGAAGGCACACAGGGTTTGGTGCCACTGAACATGGGGCTGGCATGGGGGGCGCCCTGTTCATCAGAAGCGGTCAGGTAACCATCACCAACACCGAATTCAATGGCAACCAAGCACTGGCCACAGGTGGCGCCAGCGGACTGGGTGGTGGGATTTTTGTTGTACACACAAGCACCAACGGTTCAGCCAGCCAACAAGGTATGCCCAGCACCCTGGCCTATGTATCAGGTTGTGGCAATTCATTTTCAGGCAACTCGGCCTCTCATGATGCAGGCACAGCGAATAATAATGATGATTTATTTGATACAGGCGGTCGAATAAATCATCATTATTATTCGCTGTGCCTGCATCATGAGAGGCACAGCGAATAATAATGA
>JAUHXW010000015.1 GCA_030426705.1 Gammaproteobacteria bacterium | reverse complement strand
GATTTATGCGGTGATGGAACAAACTGAAACGGCACAATTTGTGCTGTTTTTTGGTAACAGCAAAACAGCAGATGTGTTGTTACAAAATCAGATTGCTCACCTCAAAGACCAATACCCAACCCGTCTTAGCGTGCATTACTTTTTATCACGACAAAAAGTGGATATGCCGATTTATCAGGGTCGTTTTGATAATGATAAAGTGAAGTTAATTGTAAACAATGTTCTGCAAAATGCTGATGTTAAAGATTATTTTGTTTGTGGTCCTGGTGAAATGATTGATACTGTCTGTGCTTCTTTGGCGCAAATTGGTATTGCAGAAGATAAAATTCACAATGAACGATTCCTCAGTGATGGCCAGGAAATATCAGCGAGTGATAAAACAGTGGTTGAAGATGCCGGTGTGACGGTAACCATTGATGGCGCCAACCACGAATTCAATTTGAAGGCGGGTACTCAAGCCACCTTACTTGAATCAGCCGAAGCAGCTGGTGTTGAATTACCGTATTCCTGTAAAGCCGGTGTTTGTGCCACTTGTCGTTGTAAATTAGTCGAGGGGGATGTCGAAATGATTAACAATTACTCACTGGAAGACTGGGAACTGAAAGACGGTTATATCCTGAGTTGCCAATCAGTGGCACGCTCAAGTAAAATCCACATCTCTTTCGACGAGTAAGTTTCATGAACAACGGAAAAGTCTCCAATTATTCAGAAATTGGCAAGCTAAACACAGTCATCATTCATCAACCTGGTCCAGAAATGGAAAACATGACGCCAGAAACGGCTCATGAGGTTTTATATGATGATATTTTAACTTTGGACTTGGCGCTTAAGGAGCATGCACAGCTATCCGGCGTGCTGAATACTGTGGCTGACAATGTCTATGAGTTTTCTGATTTATTGGCTGATGTTCTTGAAGACCAGAAAGTCAAATTGGACTTGATCCAAGATGTGTGTGCTTTACATGGACACAATGAATTGGTGGATGATTTGATGGCTTTTGATGCCAAAGATTTGTCCAGACAATTGTTTCAAGGTACTTTACTCAAGAAAAACACCTTGGAGCGATACCTCAGCCCATCCCGACATGCCATTCCACCATTGCCGAATGCATTCTTTACCCGTGATGCGGTGATGTGTGTCTATGATAAACCCATCATTGGTTCAATGGCACACCGAGTCAGATTAACTGAAGCTTTGTTGCTCAAATCAATTTTCAGTAATCATCCTAACTTAAAAGGTTCTGGATTCCACTATGATGGCACCAAACGACAATCAGAATCGGTGACCATTGAAGGTGGTGATTTGTTGGTGATTCGTGATGATTTATTGGTGATTGGTTACTCAGAAAGAACATCAGCACATGCCATTGATCGCATGGCGCAAAAACTTTCTTTGGGACATGAAAATCTGGATATTGTGGTGGTCGAACTGCCCAAAATCAGAGCCACTATCCACCTGGATATGATTTTCACCATGCTGGATGTGGATACCGTAATGAACTTCCCGCCATTGATTACCGGTGCCGGTAAATGCAAGGCTTTTCATATGAGCTGCACCAATGGCAAGATTAATTTTATCAATGAGTATTCCGGTTTACCCAAGGCTTTGCGCAAATTTGGCTTGGAACTTAACTTTGTAAATTGTGGTGGTGATAATTCGTTCTCACAGGAAAGAGAACAATGGACCAGTGGTGCTAACTTTTTTACTTTTGCTCCAGGTCAAATCATTGGCTATAACCACAACAAAGCCACCATGGATGCTTTGGATAAAGCTGGCTTTGAAATCATTGATGCCAATGACATCATTGCTGGCACCAAATCATTACCCAATGGCAAAGTTGCGGTAGCGATGGATGGTTCAGAATTATCGCGAGGTGGCGGTGGCTGTCGTTGTATGACCATGCCAGTTCACAGGGATGCTGTTAATTGGTGATTGTGCAAAAAATCATGTAACAAAAAAGGCCTGCGAAATGCAGGCCTTTTTTATTTGACTAGTTTTAAAAATCAAGCCACGTCTTTTTTATTTTCTACCACTTTCGGTTTTTGTTCCAGGGTTTTGGATTCAGTACCAATTTCAATGGTTCTTGGTTTCATGGCTTCCGGAATTTCACGTTCCAGTTCAATGTGTAGCAAGCCGTTATTCATGTTGGCAGCTTTGACTTTTACGTGGTCCGCTAATTGAAAACGTCTTTCAAAAGAACGGTTGGCGATACCCCGGTGAATGAAGTTGCCTTGAACTTCACTTTCTTTTTTACCTTTCACAGTCAGGGTGTTTTGTTCTGAAGTGATTTCCAGATCCTGATCACTGAAACCTGCCAAAGCCAATGTGATTCGGTAGTTGTTCTCATCTAAACTTTCGATGTTGTAAGGCGGATAGCTGGGTGTGGAATCAATGCGGTTGGCCTGATCCAGCAATTGAGCCATTCTGTCAAATCCTATAGAAGTACGGAATAAGGGTGTTAAATCGAAATTCATAATATATTCTCCTGTTTAAGCAATATAAGTTTGTTGTGATTTGCCTGTCTGTCAGGCCAAATCGTGATAATGGCTTAATCCCGAATTCGGCAATTAAGCTCACTCAACTATTTATGATGAATATTCAGGATTTCAAGAGAATGTGTGAAAAAATTCCGATAAAAATAACCATACCAACCCAGTTATTATGTAAGAACGCTTTGAAGCATTTGGTTTCATTGCGTGTCATGATCAAAAACTGTTGATAAACGAACAACCAAATCACCACAACCACAGCCAAATAATAAGGTGCTGTGAATTCGGATTGCTTACCGAATAGATAAAAAGCCAAAATCGTCAGCAATTGAATAATACCAATGATGACTTTATCCAAGTCACCGAAAAGGATGGCGGTGGATTTAATGCCAATTTTTAAATCATCCTTGCGATCAATCATGGCGTAAATCGTGTCATAGGCCGTGGTCCACAAAATATTGGCGACAAACAGTAACCAGGCCACTTTGGGAACCGTGCCTGTAATCTCAGCATAAGCCATTGGAATGGAAAAAGAAAACGCAATACCAAGGTAAACCTGCGGTAGGTAAGTGATGCGTTTCATCAAAGGGTAAGTTACCGCAAAAAAAGCCGCTGCCAAAGCCAGCATGATGGTTAATTGACTCAAAAATAACAGCAACAAAGCCGCGGCCACCATTAACCCAATGAACAACAGCCAGGCATTCTTAACTGGTATCTTTTTTTGCGCCAATGGCCGGTTTTGTGTGCGATTGACATGGCCGTCATATTTACGATCTGAAATGTCATTGATGACGCAACCCGCAGCCCGCATCAGAAACACACCCAGGGTGAAAATCAGCCAGATTGAAAAATTCGGATGACCATTACTGGCCGACCACAACGCCCACCAGGTTGGCCAAAGCAATAACAATGTGCCAATAGGCCGATCCAGCCTCATCAGTAAAAAGTAAGGTTTAAGTTTTTCAAGAAACTCGGTGTATTTCATGAAATCATAGATCTAAAAAAAGGTTAGAATAACACAAGTGATCAAGGTGTAGCGCATCAAAAATATATCAATGAGTTTTTTTTAAATAGTAAACCTGTGTTTGACTGCTTTGGGAGTTTTTGCATGAAAAGATGCGGTAAAGAGACACTTCTTTTGGAAATTGAAAATATCTATGAATCAACAAGGACAAAGCCGAATAAAATTACACCACATAAATATCAGCCATCAGGAGCTTTATCAACAACTGTATCAAAATCCATCAGTGATGCAATACATAGGTACACCTTTGAATAATGAGCAAGTGGTAAAAAGTTTTGAATTATTGATTGAAAGGGATGGTTTATTTGCTGATCAAATGACTATGATGATTCATTATCGTGCAAAATATGTGGGGCTGATACAAGCCAAGCTGAAAGAAAACCATTGGTCTTTAGGCATCATGTTACTCCCTGAGTATCATGGAAAAGGCATTGCTCAAGAATCACATGAATTGATCATTAAATTAATTGAGCAATCACCCAATTTTTCAAAGCATCAGTCTTTGCTGGCGAAATGTATGTCGGCAAATAAAGCAGCCAATGCATTGTACCGAAACTTAGGATTTAAATTAATGGACAGTGAAACAGAAATGAACACAACAACAAACAGATGGGAGCGAAATTTATGACAGAAAAACCAGGGTCTTTGGTTAATGTGGGTTTGGGCATGACCCTGGGAGCGCATATTACCCCAATATCAAGAACCTTTATCGAGGAGGCTGATGTGGTATTTGTTTCAGCTTCCAACCGATTGGTGGAAGAATGGGTTAAAACCATGAATCCGAATACCATCAGCCTGCAATCCTTTTATGCCGAAGGTAAGTCCAGATTGAATACATACCGAGAGATGACCGAAGCGATTTTGACTGAAGTACGTGCAGGTAAAAAAGTGTGTGGTGCTTTTTATGGTCATCCTGGCGTGTTTGCCTTACCGCCGCATGAAACCATTCGAATCGCGCGTGCAGAAGGTTACCAGGCACATATGGAACCAGGCGTATCAGCCGAAGACTGTTTATATGCAGATTTAGGAATAGACCCTGGGACATGTGGCTGTGCTCATTTTGAAGCTTCTCAGTTTTTATTCAATAAGCGTCCGTTTGACCCGAGTGCCTATTTGATTCTTTGGCAAGTAGGCATAGCCGGAGACAAATCACTGAAAGTTTTTGAGACATCTGAAGCCAAGAAACAATTATTGGTGGATTTATTGTTGGAAACGTATCCGGCTGATCATCAAGTGACCTTGTATGAATGTGCGGTGTTGCCTATTGAAGAGACTTTGGAAATTACCGTGGCTTTGAAGGATTTGGCCAAACAGACCATGTCGATGAAAACCACACTGGTGATACCACCCGCCATAAAAAAAGTACAAAATAAAGCAATGATTGAGCGCGCGCAACTTTTGGATTGATGGTAATTTCTGCTTGTGCTACCATGATTTGGGATTTAACCAAGAGGAGACCTATGAAAATTATCAAAGAATTAGAACAACTGGCGCAAAAGCATTCCTTGAAACAGCATGAGTCAGTAGAATCAATGCTTATTGCTGCCGATTTAAAGCAGGATGTGTTGTTAAAATCTCATAGACTGAGTGAAGAGCTGGTTTGTTATGTTGAGCCAGAGGATGAGGACTCATAATATTTAATGACGAAATTGTTTCTCGATTTGAAACAAATGAAATTAAATACACTGAAAATATATGTTTTCAGTGTATTTTTTATTTTTCCAGTTCTTTTAAATGCGCAATCAGTAGAAGAATTATTATCAAAAGCGGACCAATATAAAGCTTCAGACCCTGAAAAATTTCAACACATTGTTCAACAAGTTGAAAACAATACCATTGACTTAACCGAAGCTCAAAGCCAGTTTCTTGATTATTTGAAAACATTTTCTTTAATCACTGAAGGCAACTACCAAGATTCTATAAGTAGATTAGAAGAAATTCAGGACAAAACAAACGTACCTAAAGTCAAGGTACGGTCATTGCTTTCACTTTCAAATATTTACGCATTCACCAAGCAATATGAAAAAGCTTTTACCAGCTTAAATTTTGTTACAGATAATATGCCCAAAATATCTGATCCAGAGTTGCTGAACGTGGTTTATTTGGCCATGGCCAATACCTATTTGCTGACCAATCAATATCAGTTAAGCCAAAAGTATGCAGAACTACTTTTGGATCAAATTGAAGATGATGTTTTGCGATGTCGAGCTAATCACTATTTGTATTCCTCCATTTTGAATCAAAAAGAATTTCAATCTCTTGATTATAAGAAAATAGAAGAAATCAAAGCTCTTTGTGTTGAAACTAAGCAATCAGTGGTGGCCTATTTTCTAGAAATCGCCATGATAAGAGCGCACATAGAAAACGTTGAAACTCAATTAAAAGAGACTGACTGGCGTCAGTTTAAAGAAGGCCTTACAGTGATTTTAGCTGATTCACAAGGTGTTCATTTGAAAAGTCTGGAATTAACAATCCAAAGCCTGTTGGCTAAAACCAGTTTTATGCTTGGTGAATTAGAAGCAGCAGAAACCTTAGCCCAAGCTGTTATTAATTCAAAAGAAGTGATGGGAGATAATCAGCCTAAGCTGGATGCCATGGAAGTGTTAAAGAATATCGCTGAACAAAAAGGTGACTACCAATTGGCCTATGGCTATCTGTCTGAACTCGAAGCCATTAAGGATGAATTGATGGCTGACAATCAACTGAAAGAGTTGGCTTTTTTGAATGTCAAACATGCCAGTTTGGCCCGAGAGCTTGAAATTGAGCAGTTGAACAAATCCAATAAAATACTGAAGATAGAACAGCAATTGGCTCAACAAAATGCTTATAACCAGCAATTGCTTGTGCTGTTGTTGTTGATTGTTTTGGGAATTGTTGTGGTTTGGTTGTTTCAAATCAGCAAGCGACATGGTGCTTTGGTTAAAGTGGCTCATTTAGACCATTTGACCAAGGTTTATAATCGCAGTGGCTTCGAAAAGAAGGTCAAGGAATGGATAAAACTGGCAGAACAAAGTCAGTCTGAATTACATTTTGCCATCATTGATTTTGACCATTTTAAGCAAATCAATGATCAATATGGGCACTTAACCGGTGACTGGGTTTTAAAGCATGTCATCTATGAAATTAAAAAACATTTGAATGAACAAGTGATGCTGGCTCGTTTGGGTGGTGAAGAGTTTGCATTAGTCTACTTGAATCAATCAGCTCAAATGGCCGATGGTGAAATGGAGCGCATTCGTGGAATCATTGCAAACCTGGATTTAACTGCTTCGGGGCATGATATTGCAGTCACGTGTAGTTTTGGTGTGACCTCTGCTCAAGTCTCGGGGTATAATCTGGTTTCGTTGTTGACCCATGCAGATGTGGCATTGTACCAAGCTAAATCAGCTGGTAGAAACAAGGTTATCCGTTACCAAGCTTAATTTTTTATGCTGCACATTGCTTTGTACCAACCTGAAATTCCTCCCAATACTGGCAACATCATTCGATTGTGTGCCAACACCGGTGCACAATTACATCTGATTCATCCTTTGGGTTTTGATATGGAGGTCAAGGCATTGAGGCGTGCTGGATTGGATTATCATGAATGGGCTGATGTAATTCAACATGATGATTACCAGTCGTTTATCAAAACCACTGAATTCAACCGAATATTCGCACTGACCACCAAAGCCACTGATTATCACTATCAAGTACAATTTGCTGACAATGATTGCTTGCTGTTTGGCCCTGAAACCAGAGGTTTGCCAGATGAGGTGTTAAATGATCAATGGGTGCATAACATCCGCATTCCGATGAAACCTGAGAGCAGAAGTCTTAATTTGTCGAATACAGCTGCTGTTGTTTTGTATCAGGCGTTAGCAGACTTGGGGTTTGATGGCTTGGTGTGATTCTTTCTTTATTGTAGCAAAGTTCTCCGAACCTTATTACGATACATGCGTTCCTTGATCGCTTTGCCTCGGCGTTTTTTCTTGGATATGACCGGAGGTTCCACTTCGATGACCGGGTCTTGTTTTAAGGTGTGATTTTTTTCATCCGCAATGATGACCACCCAATAGTATTCATGCTCGGTTGACAAGTCTTTGATGAAGGCGGCACCAATTTGGTCCTGTGACTTGAAAAAAGCATCTTCTCCCAACAATAATTTTCTGTGGGGTTCGCTGTTCAAAAAATCTGTAAAGACTTCATCAACCGTTTCTTCACCGCCTGCCAAGGCCTCAACCTGATTGCCAAAATGCGGATAGGTTTTGGGTAATTTAAAACCATGATGGCGCAGTAATTGATTGGGGGTCATGTGACCGGCATCATGCCAAATATCCTGACTTTCCAGAATTAATTTGGCTTTTATCAGAGCGATTTCATTCAGTTTGGCATTACATTCAAGGGTGTTTCTTTGTTGATGCTGATGCTTTTGTATGCTTTGAATAAGTGAATCAGCCATGTGGTTGTTTCCACATAGAGGCTCAGTATTTGCTAACAATAATGGTGAATATAGAGTGATTAAAACAAGTAATGGTTTAATTTTTAACATGTAATATTGATTGTCTTGTTGTTGCCAGCCAATTTGCAGTCATTCCGGCAACAAAACCAAGGATATGGGCTGCGGTCATCGGTTGCCAGTCATTGTCCGATTTGATATTTTTCAAAGGTGTCATGATAAACAAATACAGACACAAAATGAACAAAATTGTTCCAGCACGTTTATGATTCTTGTTCAAGTCAGCGGCAAACTGGCAACCTGGAACACAATACAACAAGGCCGAAGCGCCTAAAAAAACAGGAATGTTAGCGTATATGACAAAACTGCCGACAAATAAGATACACAAGAAGAATGCAATAAGCAGTTTGTGGTTTTGGCGAGGAAACAATGCCAATAAAATTAACATACCAGCCATATTCCCGAATAAATGTGACCAACTGTGATGCGAAAAGTGGGTCGTCAATAATTGTAATTCTGAAAGGGATGATTTGTTGCTAAAAGTGATGGTTTCATGGTCAAAACCAAAAACAACCACCACCAAAAGATTGATCAACAAAAACATCCCAAACAGTTTGACGTTCTCTCGGGTCACGAAGTTATTTTCCTAGGCAAAACTGATTTGACACAAGCCAATAGCATCAGCAACAGTAATAAGTCAAAGCTCATCGACATTTCGTACCCTTTGCGTGCAACCACTTTGATGTCGTCATTGGGATCTTTGGCGCGAAGTCGTTGTTCAAAGGCCGACAGTTCCATTGACAGGTTTTGTTGCATCATGGCCATCGCATGCGAAAAATCGCGGTTTTGATGCTTGTCATATTGGTGTTTGGCATAGGCTTCGGCGACAACGCCTTTACTGGTATTGGTACCTGCTGCTCTGAATAGCAATCTTTTGCTGTCCAGATCAATCAATGCCATGTCTATCAAAGTGCTGACATCAAAATGCGAACCTGGGAAAATATAATTACCAACAATGGTTAAATAAGTCATGGCCATTAAATTTTCTTTGCGGTTAACGATTTGATCGTAAGAAACCAGAGCAATCACATCAAGCTGATAGAGTTGGCGCAGTTGTTCCAGCTGATTATCACGTGAACGGTTACTCAGGTACAAAGAAGGTATGATTTCGATGGAATGAACATACCTGAGCCCACTGAATTGCTGTTTGATGCCATTCAAAAGTTCAATTTTTAAATGGTTGTCAATGTGGTTACGTTGATGTGATTCTGGAATATAGGCCAAGCCAACTCGCAAGGGTAAATGCAGTGTCGGAGCGGGCAAGTCTTTAGGAATGTTACCATCCGGATACAGAAAATTAACCAAGCTGGTGGTTTTACTGTGACGAACTTTTTCAGGCCCAAGCATAGAACAAGCGCCCAGTAACAATGTCGCTGCCAATAGCATGATGGTTTTTAAAGTTTTCATTGGTATATCCTGTTGTTGAATGAATCGATTTTTAAAACTGGTGTTGTTTTTTTCAACAAAGGTGAAATCTGGGGCTATAATCAGCACCAAAGTAGCATTTTTTAAGACTTTCTTATGACTCAAACAGAAATGATTTTGCAAGCCGTCAAGGGCCTGTTGAAACAGCATAAAATAAATTACGCCCAGGTGGCTGATCACCTGGGATTGTCAGAATCCAGCGTCAAGCGCTCATTCTCACAAGGCCAGGTCAGCTTAAACCGTCTGATCCAAATTTGTGGCATGATGGATCTGGAATTGGTGGATTTGTTACAAGTCATCAAGACTGAAACCAATGACCTGGTACAATTGACAGAAAAGCAAGAGGAATCTATTGTTTCTGATTTAAAGAATTTATTGGTCACAGTCTGTGTTTGTAATCATTGGACCTTTAATCAAATTCATGAGACTTATGACATTGAAGAGGCTGAATTAATCAAAATATTACTGCATCTTGAACAAACCGATTTACTTGAACTCAAGCCCAACAATCACATTAAACTGAAGATTTCGCCTAATTTTCACTGGGTGGAAAATGGACCGGTGCAACAATTTTTTGAACGCCACATTCAACAAGATTTCTGGCAATGTAAGTTCACCGGACCGGGTGAAATCAGATTGTTGGCCAATGGTATGTTGAGTAAGGAGTCGAATGAGCAAATGCAAACACACATCAATAAATTAAAACAACAATTTACCCGTTTGTCAGAACAAGACAAAAAACTTAAAATGGAACTCAGACATGGCACCACCATGCTGGTTGGCATGCGTCCCTGGGAATTGAAGCTGTTCGCAGACTTGCGCCGCTTTCAAAACCTAAAAATTTATTCCTGAGACGTCAGGTCATATCGAGAATCTAATGAAAGATTTATATCAACAGGCATTCACCCATGCCACCAACTTTATAAAAGAAGCCAATCATCAAGCCATTCAGGTCAATGAGAACGCCCGTGAAAATTTACAAAACCTCGACTTTGAATTGCCGGAGCAAGGTGTTTCTGCCACTGAGGTGATTAATGAATTGCATCAATGGGTCAGCCCGGCAACCATGAAAATGGGCTCGCCAAGATTCTTTGGATTTGTCATTGGTGGTGCCTATCCCGTAAGCGTGGCTTCCAATTGGCTGGGCACCGCATGGGATCAAAACACAGGTTTGGAAAAAACCACCCCTGGTGTGGCCATGTTGGAGAAAGTTTCTGCCAAGTGGATGCTCAAGTTATTGGGCTTGCCAGAGGATTCTGCAACGGCATTTGTAACAGGGGCCACCGTGGCAAACTTCACCGCTTTGGCTGCCGCCAGAAATCAGGTGTTCAGTCGTGCTGGTTGGGATGTCGAAAGTGATGGCTTGATTGGTGCACCCGATGTGCAAATCATCATCAGTGAAGAATCTCATCCCACCGTTTATAAATCATTGGCTATGTTGGGCTTTGGTCGCAATCGAGTCACTAAAGTACCCACTGATGAGCAAGGACGCATGGATTTAAAATATTTCCCGGACGTGGCAGAAAATTCAATCATCATCACTCAGGCGGGGAACATCAATTCAGGCGCCTTTGATCCAATCGGCGACATTTGCGAACGAGTCAAAGGGAAAAACACCTGGGTTCATGTAGATGGTGCCTTTGGCTTGTGGGCGATGGCATCTACCCAATACAAACATTTGGGGCAAGGTATTGAGCAAGCCGACTCATGGGCAACTGATGCGCATAAGTGGCTGAATGTGCCGTATGATTCAGGATTGGCTTTTGTTAAAAATCAGCACGCTTTGAAAGCGGCCATGGCCATCAAAGCATCATATTTACCCACCGAAGATGCAGGACGCAATCCTTCGGATTACACCCCGGAATTGTCACGCCGTGCCCGTGGTATTGATGTTTATGCTGTGTTGCGGCATTTGGGACGACAGGGAGTCGCTGAATTGGTTGAACGTTGTTGTGCCTGTGCCAAGCGGTTTGCTGATTTGTTCAGTGAAGCAGGATATGAAGTGCTGAATGAGGTGATTTTGAACCAGGTTGTGGTTTGTTTTGGTTCAGAAGAAAAGAACCTGCAAATTATGGATGCGGTGCAAAAAGAAGGCACTTGTTGGGTCGGTCAAACCATATGGAAAGACCGTTTGGCGATGCGCATCAGTGTCAGTAATTGGCAAACTGATTTTGCTGCCGTTGATGAGAGTTTTGCCGTTATAAAAAACATCGCAAAGAGCATGTGACCCAGTTCTCACTTTATCTAATCATTGGTTAACTGTCAGTTCATGGCACCTTTCTATAATGAACCCATCATTAATTAAAAGGTGTGTTATGAAAAATATGATTTTAAGTACAGCAGCATTGTTGGCAGCAATGACCGTTTCATCAGACGTTTTGGCTCATGAAAATAATGGCTTGAGTGATTTGATTCACAAAGAGACGATCCATTGTGACAGCAAAAACGGCTGTGAAGTGATTTGCCGACAACCCGGTGATCGCTGGAACAGTTACCTGAAAACAGAAGGTGATATCGAAGTCACTTATTTTTTAACCAGTGGCGTCAGACAGTTAAAAGCCGATGTGGGCAATGGTGAATACACCATTTTAGACACCCATCCGGAATTACAATCCTGTCGCATTACGGGTGTTAAATAATCAATTTTCGATAAAACGCATGGATGCGTTGAATCACTTCAATAAATACAGTTTGGTTTATTTGTTGCGTAAACTTTATTAAAGGGTAAAAAGTAAATCTAATATTCCCAAAAAATCATTTCTGAACTAATGCTCAACATTTAAGTCTCAATCAATAATCACGTACAGATAGGTTACATGTCTGTATCAAACTATAATATAAAAAAGAGGAATTATTGATGAGGAAAATTTATTTAATGCCTTGTTGCATTGTGTTGTTGTCTATTTTGTCTGTGAGTAGTTATGCTCAAGAAATCCCAAACCAGCTCAATAAGAAAGAAATTGATGGAATCATTCAATCGCTGACACATTTGCTCGAAACCGAATATGTTTATCCAGAAAAAGCTGAGAAAATTACCAAGCTTTTAAACACTAATCATAAAAAAGGCAAATATAAACGCATCAAGGATGAATTGGTTTTTGCTGAAACCATCCAACAGGATATGCTTTCGGTGGTTAATGATAAGCACTTGTCTTTTGAATTTTCACCAGAACAAGTTGAATTCATTCGTTCTGAACAGAGTCAGTCAGAAGATGATACCTCAAAAAAAGCCAGGCTCCTTGAAATGCAACGATTTAACTTTGGTTTTGAATCCGTCAAGATTCTTGAAGGCAACATAGGTTATTTAAAATTCAATAATTTTTATGACACTGAATTTGGTTCAGAAACAGCAATAGCTGCCATGAATTTTTTGAGTCACAGCGATGCGCTTATCATTGATTTGCGACAAAATGGTGGTGGCTCTCCAAAAATGATTCAATTGATCAGTAGTTATTTATTTGATGCAGAGCCTGTACATTTAAGCGGTTTCTATTGGCGCTCAAGTGATCAATACACGCAAAATTGGACATTACCTTATGTAGTTGGTAAAAGAATGCCGGATACTGAAGTGTATATTTTGACCAGTGCCAATACTTTTTCAGCTGCTGAAGAGTTTACCTATAACCTGAAACATTTAAAACGTGCAACTGTTATTGGCGAAATAACAGGCGGTGGCGCGCATCCAGGTGATTTTAAAGTGGTTAATAATCGTTTTGTGGCTTTTATTCCTTATGGTCGATCAACCAACCCCATCACAAAGACTAACTGGGAAGGTACAGGAGTCATACCTCATATAGAAACTTCTGCCAAGGATGCATTAACAACCGCAAAATTCAAAGCCTTGGAAAAATTATCTGAACAACATAAGGATGCAAGCGGTGATTTATATCGTTGGTATCTGGTCTCTGAAAAAGCCAAACTGCATCCGGTGAATATTGATGAGGAAACATTAAAAGCCTATGCAGGCGTATATGGACCAAGAACTTTATTGTTAGAGAATAATCAGCTTTTTTACCAGCGTGGTGAGGGTCCTAAATTATTGTTAAATGCGTTGGAGATTGATTTATTCGAGTTAGCCGTTGATAACAGTTTTCGGATGAAACTGATCAGAAAAGGTGATCAAGTGGTGGCTTTACAAGGGCTTTTTGATAACGGTTTTAAAGATTATTTTTCAAAAAAACCATAACTCAGGAGTCAAGGAATATGTTCCAGGCAATCAGATTTACCTGTTCAGGAATTTTAGGTTTTTTTATCACAGCGGCTTTATTTCTGGGGATGTTGAATTTATTGGGAAGTGGACCCAAATTCATCAGCACAGACAGTCTGGATTTGAGCATTTCCTATGTCAAAACAGAAGTTGCAACCAAACAAAAGCAAAGACAAAAAAAGAAACCTCCTGAGCCGGAAAAAACGACACAGCCACCCACCGTGCCACGGTTAAATATTGTTCAAAATAACCATGCCGAGCTTAATATGCCAGCAGATTACAGTCATGGTAAAAATCTTAATTTACTTAATAAAACCAGTATTCCAGGATTCAGTGTTCACCTTGGAGGCCCAAACCTGGGCTCTCAAGGTGGCATCAAAGCTGGCATTCCACCCGTTTATCCTCCTAAAGCACTTCTGAGAAACATCGAAGGTTGGGTACAAGTGCTGATTGAAGTCAATGAGATGGGTACAGTCAGCAAAGTTTCAGTACTCAATGCTGAACCAAAACATTTGTTTGAAGAAGCTGCTATGAAAGCAGTGAGAAAGTGGTCTTTTTATCCACAAAAGGAAAATGGCGTTGCAGTTCCATATCAATTAACACAAATGATTGAGTTTAAACTGGAACAAATCATCGAAGAAGAGTAATTTGCTCAATAATCGAGAATCAAGCAAAATCGCTTTTAAACAGATTTTGGGTGTAAAAATTGATAGATTACTTGCGCCATATTTTCGCTGATCCCATTAACCTTTTTGATGTCATCAAGGCTGGCTTTGTTGAGTCCTTGCAGGCCACCGAAGTGTTTGAGCAGTTGATTGCGGCGTTTTTTGCCGATGCCTGGGATGTCATCTAATGTTGATGTGGTGCGGGATTTTTTGAAGGCTTTGCGGTGTGACTTGATGGCAAAGCGGTGGGCTTCATCTCTTATAAATTGAATCATCAAGGACAGCAGCCCATGACTTTCCGGTTTGATGAACTGTTTACTTTCTGGTAAATAGATGCGTTCTTCACCAGCAGTTCTGTGGTCGTCTTTAGTCACGCCAATGACCTGTATGTCATTGATGTCATGTTCTTCAAGAATGCCCAAAGCCTGATTGACCTGACCTTTACCGCCATCAATGACGAAAATATCCGGATGGCCCAGCTGTTTTTTTTCAATGCTTTGTAAACGTTTTGATATCACCTGGCGCATAGCGGCATAGTCATCGGCTGCGGTGATGTTTTCCATGATGTATTGTCGGTATTCTTTTTTGACGGGTCCTGATTCATCAAAAACCACACAGGAAGCGCGGGTGTGTTCGCCCATTTGATGACTGATGTCAAAGCATTCTACCCTTTTTGGTGCATGCTCAAAGCCCAGTTCTTGTTGCCACATGTTCCATTTATTTTGCCAGGTTTGGTATTTGTTGGCTTTGATGGCCAGGGCATTGTGCATGTTTTCTTCGGCTTGTTTGAGCAACTTTAAGCGGTTGCCTCGAGGTTTAGAGGTGATAAACACCTTTTTGCCTTTGATGTCAGACAACAATTGAGTCATTTCAGTTTTGTTACTGGGATCGATGTTACACAAAATCGCATCAGCGGTGATTTGATTATCGTAATATAGACCCAAAAAAGCGTACAAAAACTCATGCAATGATGTGCCTTTGGGTGTAGATGGATAATGGTTGCGATAGCCCATAAATTGGCCATTCCTGACTGTGCCCACGGTGGCAATGTACAGGTTGGCTTGCTGGGCAACGGTAATCAGATCAAAATTATCATCAGGCTGTAACTCAACGGTTTGTTTGGCCTGTATCATGCGTATGGCTTTGATTTGATCTCTAAATTCCGCTGCTTTTTCGTATTGTTGTGATTGTGCAGCTTGTTCCATTTGGGTCATCAGTGATTCCACAACCTGATTGGATTTACCCTCGATAAAATCAAAAGTGTATTGCAGTTGTTGTTGATATTCTTGCTTGGTTACATAATCCACACAAGGCGCAGTGCAGCGATTGATTTGGTGTTGTAGGCAGGGTCTTGAACGGTTTTGGAAAGTGCTGTTGTTACATTGTCGGACCTTAAATACTTTTTGCAGAAAATGTAATGAGTTTCTCACATAGGCTGCACTGGGGAAAGGGCCAAAATAGCGGCCTTTGTTCTGTTTTTTGCCACGTCTAAATTCCAACAGTGGAAACTCATCTTCACCAACAGAACAATAGATATAAGGGTAGCTTTTGCCATCTTTGAGCAGCACGTTATATCTGGGGTTGTGTTTTTTAATCAATTGATTTTCCAGCAACAAGGCTTCCGCTTCGGAGCGGGTGATGTGGTAGCTCATGTTGTCAATAGCAGCCACCAATGCCATGGTTTTGTTGTCTTTGGCTTTGCCGGAAAAATAACTACTGACGCGATTTTTCAAAGCACGCGCTTTGCCCACATAAATCACTTCACCAGATCCATCAAACATTTGGTAAACACCTGGAAGTTTGGGCAAATCCTTGATGAATTTTTTGGCATCAAATGACATGACAGAACCTAACAACAGTGATTGGCTTCTACCCAACCGGATTCGCCGTTTTCATAGTATTCATTCTTCCAAATGGGGACTTCGGCTTTGACCTGATTCAAAATGTATTCACAAGCGGCAAAAGCAGCACCACGGTGATCGGCAGAAACGCCCACCCAAATGGCCACATCACCTACAGCCAAAGCACCTACACGATGACAACAATGAGCATGGTTGATATCGAAATTTTTCAATGCTTGTGCAACGATTTGTGCACCGACTTCGACCGCGAGCTTGTCATGGGCTTCATAGTGCAGGGCGGTCACGCTTTTGCCATGATTGTGATTTCTGACCCAGCCTTCAAAACAAGCAAAAGCACCGCTGCGTTTGTTTTTGACTTTTTCAGTCAGCATGTTGTGATCAATTTTTTGCTCAGTGAGGGTAAACATTTAACCTCCTGACGCGGGTGGTAAAAAGCCCAAGACATGGGTCTCGTCCAGGGTTGTAGTCCAGTCACAAAAGGTGTCATCAATGATGGGTTTGATGAAATTTGATTCGTCAGCAGACTGGTGATGTTTGCATAACTCAAGGTAAATGTCCTTGGGGTTATCCGCCTCGGTTTGCCACACTAAAGTATCTTTGCCAAAAGTTTGTTTGAGTCGTCCGTACAGTTCAATGGTGATTTTCATGTTTGAATTATGGGGTTGAAAAATTAGATTTTCCACCACTTTTCTTCAGCAATTTGGTTTCACCAATAATGATGTTGTGGCTCAATGCCTTACACATGTCGTATATGGTTAAAGCAGCCACACTGGCTCCCGTCAATGCCTCCATTTCGACCCCAGTTTTCCCATAAACCTCACAGGTGCATTGGATCGTCAGGTTTTTATCAGCGGTTGTTGTCACTTCAATTTGACAATTTTCCAGTCCAAGCGGATGACAAAAGGGTATCAATTCGTGGGTCTTTTTGGCTGCCATGACGCCAGCGATGATGGCGGTATGAAATACCGGACCTTTTTTGCTTTGTATTTCACTTTCATTCAAAGCTGCTTTAACCTCATCAGGTAATATCACTGTTGTTTGGGCTGTGGCGATTCTTTTGGTTTGGTTTTTGTCGCTGACATCAACCATTTGCGGCCTGTTTTGATGGTCAATGTGTGAAAAGTGTTTGCTCATGGTTAACCTCCCAACACAAACATTTCGATGCGTTTGTGGTTGTGTTGTTGTTTGTTTCGTTGTAAGGAATATTGGTCTTTACGTTGTTGCCAAATTTGGGCGATATGATG
Organism: Gammaproteobacteria bacterium; assembly: GCA_030426705.1. GTDB lineage: Bacteria > Pseudomonadota > Gammaproteobacteria > Xanthomonadales > Marinicellaceae > Marinicella. The sequence goes on along the minus strand of JAUHXW010000015.1, from coordinate 205 downwards.
TGTTAATTGTTCGGGTTTGTTGAGCAAGTGTCTGATGTCATGGCCTTGTTCACCGAACAAACAGGTATAAACTTTACCATCAGCGCTCAGTCTGGCACGGTTGCAATCCTGACAAAACGGTTGGGTGATTGAGGCAATGGTGCCAAAAGTACCTTGACCATCGGCAAATTCAAAGCGATTGGCAACAGGTTTGTGTGGCTGGTCA
>JAUHXW010000332.1 GCA_030426705.1 Gammaproteobacteria bacterium | reverse complement strand
GAACAACCTTTGTTTCAGCAATTGTTGGGTGATGGTTCACAGTGGGGCATGAATTTGCAATACGCGGTGCAACCTGATCCAGGTGGCTTGGCGCAGGCTTATTTGATTGGTGATCAATTTGTTGACGGTGACCCATCTTGCTTAATACTTGGTGATAATATTTTTCACGGTGCGGGTATGCGTACTTTAATGGCCAATGCCAACAGTAGAGATGTGGGTGCGACCGTGTTTGGTTATCGTGTGCATGATCCTGAACGCTACGGCGTGGCAGCTTTTGATGATGACGGTGTGGTGATAGATTTAGAAGAAAAACCCGCCAAGCCCAAGTCCAATTATGCCGTGACTGGTCTTTATTTTTATGATGGACAAGCTACTGATATAGCCAAGTCGCTCAAACCTTCAGCACGAGGTGAATTGGAAATCACCGATTTGAATAAGGTCTATTTAGCGCAACAAAACCTCAATGTAGAATTGATGGGTCGTGGTTATGCCTGGTTGGATACCGGCACGCATGATTCTTTGGCAGAAGCCACCAATTTTATTTCTACCATTGAGAAACGACAGGGCATCAAGATTGCCTGTCCTGAAGAAATCGCCTATCAGCATGGGTGGATTGATGCCGAGCAGGTGATGAAATTGGCTGAACCCATTGCCAAGAACGGTTATGGGCAGTATTTGATCTCATTGGTAAAAGGCCACGAATGAAAGTAACAGCTTCTAAATTATCAGGTGTCTTGACGATAGAACCTCAGGTTTTTGGTGATGACCGTGGCTATTTTATGGAATCCTGCAACAACAGCGGTATCAAGAGGCTGGCATCAAAGAACAGTTTGTGCAAAGCAATGTCTCCAGGTCACAACAAGGTGTGCTCAGAGGTTTGCATTTTCAAAACCCCAATGCACAAGGCAAACTGGTTTATGTGCTTGAAGGTGAAGTGTTTGATGTGGCGGTTGATATCAGGCGAGGTTCGCCCACTTTTGGACAGCATGAAGCCGTTGTTTTGAGTGCTGAAAACCACAAACAGTTTTATGTGCCAGAGGGTTTTGCTCATGGCTTTTGTGTGTTGTCTGAGACCGCTACTTTTTGCTATATGTGTACCAATTACTATGATGCCAGTGCTGAAGCTTCGTTGTTGTGGAATGATGAAGACCTGGCTATTGATTGGCCAATTTCATCACCTGTTTTATCAGAAAAAGATGCCAAAGCATTGAAATTGAAAGATTTTGATGTGGCAAATCTGCCTGTGTTTGAATCATGAAAGTGTTATTGACAGGGGTTGATGGTCAGGTTGGGTATGAATTGTGGCGCACACTGCAATTCAACAGAGAGGTGATTCCAACCACTTCTGATGGCCGTGAAGTGGATGGAATGACTACCATTAAGCTTGATTTAAGTGATTCTGATGATGTGGTACGAAAGGTTGAAAATATAAAACCCGATGTGATTTGTAATGCAGCTGCTTATACACAGGTCGATCAAGCCGAAACCGATTCAGAAATTGCTGAACAGTTAAACCATCATGCGGTTCAATTATTGGCAGAATCCGCCAAGAATTGTAAAGCCATGCTGGTGCATTATTCCACTGACTATGTTTTTTCCGGCGATCATAAATTCCCCTGGAAAGAAAACGATGTCATCAATCCCAAATCGATTTATGGACAGTCGAAGGCACGCGGTGAACAAACCATTTTAGACAGCGGCTGTGAATACATGATTTTCCGCACCGCTTGGGTGTTTTCTTGCAGAAGACAGAATTTTTTAAAAACCATGCTGCGTTTGGCGGAAAACAATTCTCAAATCAGAGTGGTCAATGATCAGCAAGGTTCACCAACCTGGGCTGCCACCATTGCTTTGGCGACGATGCTGGCTTTGAATATGCCTGAAAGCGGTGTTTATCATTTAACATCGAATGGATCGACCACCTGGTTTGGTTTTGCGCAAAGAATTTTTTCTCATGCGCAAAGAATCGGTTTGATAGAAACCAAGCCTGAATTAATACCTATCTCTACCAAAGATTTTCCTACCGCGGCCACAAGGCCCAAATATTCAGTGCTGGATTGCCAAAAATTTGAAGGGACTTTTAATGTAAAATTACCCCATTGGCAAACCGCTTTACAACTATGTATGCAAAGGATGAAACCATGAAAATAATTCCCGTTATTTTATCAGGCGGCGCAGGTACGCGTTTATGGCCTGTTTCCAGAAAAGCTTACCCAAAACCATTTATGCAATTGGCTGATGGCAAAACATTGGCCGAATTGACTTTTGATCGTGCTTTGAATATCGCCTCAACTGGTGAAGTAGTCACAGTGACATCTCGCGATTATTACTTTTTGTGTAAAGATATTTACAAGAAAAATCAGCGTTGTGACATTGATAAACAAACTTTTTTGTTGGAACCTGCAGGTCGTAATACGGCTCCAGCCATTGCTTTGGCTGCATTGCAAATCCAACAAGCACATGGTGATGAGGCCATCATGGTGGTGATGCCATCGGATCATTTAATCAAAGGTATTGAAACTTTCAATCAAACTGTGCAACAAGCGGCTGAATTGGCCAGTGAGGGTTATTTAACCACTTTTGGTATTTACCCAACAGCTCCTGAAACAGGCTATGGTTACATCAAAGCCGGTGACAAACTCAATGAACATGCGTCAGTGATTGAACAGTTTGTTGAAAAACCAAACCTTGAAGTAGCCAAATCTTACGTGGCATCAGGAGAGTATAGTTGGAATTCCGGCATGTTTGCTTTTCAGGTGGGTGCTTTGATTCAAGCCATGGAACAAACAGCAGCGGATGTGATGTCGCAAGCCAGAACCTGTTTTGCAGGCACTGACACCAACAGCACTCAAATAGAGTTTGAACTGGAACAATTCAGGCAACTGCCTGATATTTCAATTGATTATGCAGTGATGGAAAAAGCCGATAAAAGGGCTGTGGTTGATTCCAGGTTCGATTGGAATGACATTGGTTCATGGAATGCCATGGCGAACTTGTCTGATTCAGATGAAGCGGGGAATCGCATTGAGGGCAAAGCAATTACTGTTGATTCACAAAACTGCTACATCAGAGCAGGAGATCGTTTGGTGGCAGCAGTTGGGGTTAATGATTTGATGGTGGTTGATACCACCGATGCTGTATTGATTGCCCATAAAGACAAATCTCAAGGCGTTAAAGATGTGGTACAGTTTTTGAAAGCCAAAGACCACGAGGCAGCCGTTTTTCACAAAACCGTGCACCGTCCCTGGGGCAGTTACACCATTTTGGAAGATGAAGATGATTGTAAGGTCAAGCGCCT
>JAUHXW010000331.1 GCA_030426705.1 Gammaproteobacteria bacterium | reverse complement strand
CATAGCTCCGGCATAAGAGCCTTGGGCTGATAGGGCGTCGACATGCTTTTCCTGAGCCAGTTTCAGAAAATGTTTCAGTTCACTGGTGAAGAATTTTGATCTTTTGGGATAATCAAAGGCTAAAGTATACAAAGCATCCAGAACTTTGTGGTTTCCTTTGATGCGTCCATAAAAAGTTTCAACACCAATGATGGCAATAATAATTTCAGGCGGCACACCAGATTCAGCAGAAACTTTTTCAAGGACGGCTTCATGTTCAAGCCAAAAATCCACACCTTCACGCGTTCTTTTATCGGTCAAAAAGATTTTGCGGTATTCATGCCATTTCAGCACTTTTTCTGCTGGTTTGTTCATCGCATCGATGATGCTTTGCTGGTGATTGGCCTGTGAAATGATGCTGCGAACCCATTGAGGTTCCAGTGACATTTCAGTTGATACGGCATCGATAAACTGATCAACCTGTCGCAAATCGACATCAGCCAGAACAGGTTTGGAGCACTGTAAATACAGCAGTGAAATGAAGCAGTAAATGGTTTTTTTCATTGTTGAATCAATTTTTTATGTGAGTGGACAGAGGTAATGATACCAAAGGATGCCAATAAAGTAAGCACCGAGGTACCGCCATAGCTAACCAGTGGCAAGGGAACGCCAACCACGGGTAAAACCCCAGAAATCATTCCGGCGTTGATAACAACATAGACAAAGAAAATCAGGGTTAGTGCCCCGCAAAGTAGTCTGTTGTAGGTGTTTTTTGCCTGTTGTGCTATGAACAGGCAGCGCAATATGATGAACAAGTACAAACTAAACAGCAACAGCACCCCAAAAAAACCAAACTCCTCGGACAGCACTGAAAGGATAAAGTCAGTTGAATGTTCCGGTAGGAAATCAAGTTGGGTTTGGGTGCCTTCGGTCCAGCCTTTGCCCCAAAAACCACCTGATCCAATGGCTATCTTGGATTGAATGATGTTCCAGCCACGATTGAGAGGATCGGCTTCAGGGTTGAGAAACATCAGTACCCTTTGCCGTTGGTATTCGTGCATAAAGTGCCAGATGATGGGGGAGCTCAGCATGCTCAATAAAGCAGCACCACCGATCAGTTTCCAGGAAATGCCAGCCAAATAAATCACAAATAGACCACTGATGGCAATCAATATGGACGTGCCCAGATCAGGCTGTTTGTAAATCAGTCCAACACATAAGCCAATGACTGCCAGTGCACCAAATATATGTTTCCAGCCTGGAGGTAAACTGGCATGTCTGAACATCCAGGCAACCATCATCGGTAAAGTGAATTTACATAATTCCGAGGGCTGGATGGTGATGCCCAAGTCCAACCAACGTTGGGCTCCTTTAACCTGAACGCCCACCAACAGCACGGCAACTAATAACACAATAGATCCCATATAGGCCAACGGAGTGAATTGTTCAAAACGTTCTGGCCTGATTTGTGTAACCAGATAAAAAGCCACTAAGCCCAGAACTATCCGCACCATTTGTTTTTCAACCAAAACTATGCCACCGGCACTGTATAACACCACCAATCCATAACCGAGTAACAGAATTATCAGTGCCGACAACAAAGGGTCCGGCATGTAGGTAAAAAATCTTTTATTCATGGCTGGCCTCCTGAGAGGTAATTCCCATGTAGGCATCAATGACTTTTCGGGCAATTGGCGCTGCGGCTTTGGTGCCACTGGCGCCATGTTCCGCAACCACCACCACGGCTATTTGTGGTTTATTTGCAGGTGCAAAAGCTATAAATAAAGCATGATTCCGAAGGTGTTTGGGTAATTCATCAATTTTCTTGTAGATGTCTTCTTCACTTTTTCCATAAACTTGTGAGGTACCACTTTTACCCGCAATCAAAAAATCGTCAGATTTGATTGATTTACCGGTACCATTGGCTGCGTTTATCACATCAGTCATGCCCTGGTGAACCGTTTGCCAATCTCTGTCACTGATTTGCATGGGTAATGATTCATAAGTGACTTCTTTTTTTATCAAATGAAGGGGGGTGACCCTGCCTTTGGCCGCAAGAATGGACAAGGCCTGTGCCATTTGAACTGGTGTGAGCACAAAATAACCCTGACCAATGCCGGTTATCACAGTTTCACCGGGAAACCAAATCATATTACGGTTTGCCTGTTTCCATTCACGGGATGGCAAGATCCCGCGTTTTTCTCCGGTGGTGTCTATACCTGTCAATTGACCAAATTTAAAAGGTTTTAAAAAGGCATGAATGCGATCGATACCAAGGCGATAAGCCAGGTCATAAAAAAATACATTGACCGACTCGGCCAATGAATCTATGACATTCACTTTGCCATGACCACCTTGTTTCCAGTCATGGTATTTTCTTTCCTGGTTAGGTAGTTGATAAACACCGTTAGAAACCATGGTGTAGTCTGTGCTGATTAATCCATGATAAAGACCAGCCAAGGCTATATAAGGTTTAATGGTTGAGCCAGGTTCATAACCTCCTTTTAAGCTGCGATCAAACAAGGGTTTGTCAGGTGATTCCGCTAACACGCGAAAGGCCTGATGTGATATGCCGTTGATAAATTCATTGATGTCATAACCTGGTTTTGAAACCATGGCTAAAATTTCACCGTTGTTGACATCGACTGCTATGGCAGCACCTGTTTCTTCACCAAATGCCTGATAGGTGGCTTGTTGAAGGCTTATATCAATGGTTAGCTCCAGGTTTTTACCATTGACGGGTGGCGTTTCTATGTTTTGTGACAACTGTTTGCCTTGCGCATTGATTTCGGTGACCAGCTGTCCAGGGATGCCATGGAGGGCTTTTTCATGAAATTTTTCCAAACCGGTTTTGCCAAAATAATCATTGGCCGAATACAAACCCGATGGTTGTCTTTCAAGTTCCTGCGGGCTGATTTTTCCAACATAACCTAACAGGTGTGAAAGTTCGTATGGATACAGGTATTTTCTGATCAGATAAGGTTCTATATCAAAACCTGGAAAATGATGCTTTCTGACTGCAAATTCTGCGACTTCTGTATCTGACAGTTTGTCTTTGATGGTTAATGGTTTGAAAACAGGGTTGAATTTCAGCTTTTCTTTGATGGCGGCTATTTCATCCTCAGAAAAATCTATGGTTTGGCGTATGTGCTCCAGACTGTGCTCAAGCCCTTTGGCTTTTTCCTGGGTGAAATTCAGTCGATAAGCAGTGATGTTTTCAGCCAGCAAATTACCGTTGCGGTCATAAATCAGACCGCGGGTAGGGTTGATGCGACTGTATTTAATGCGATTTTGTTCAGCTTGCAGCAAATAGTCTGGGT
>JAUHXW010000330.1 GCA_030426705.1 Gammaproteobacteria bacterium | reverse complement strand
GGAAGAGCGGATTTTAGAATTTCCTCAAGTTGCAAAAGTGTTTGCCAAAATTGGTACACCTGAGGTTGCCACTGATCCGATGCCACCCAATGTGGCGGATAATTTCATTATGCTTAAACCAAGAAATCAATGGCCAGAGCCATCTTTGACTCAAAGCGAGCTGGTGGAACAAATTGAACAAGCTGTGCTTGAGCTACCTGGTAACAACTACGAATTCACCCAACCCATTCAGATGCGATTCAATGAACTCATTTCAGGGGTCAGGGCAGATTTAGGGATCAAAGTGTTCGGGGATGACTTGGATCAACTGCTCAAATCCAGCAATGAAATACTTGAAGTGATCGAACAAATCGATGGCGTGGCCGATGCCCGTGTTGAACAGGTCACTGGTTTACCCATGTTATCGGTGATTCCTGATCGTGTGTCCTTATCTCGTTATGGTATCAACGTGGCCGATGTTCAACATGTGGTTAAAACAGCGATAGGAGGACAAGGGGCCGGTATTATTTATGAAGGCGACAGGCGTTTTGAAATCATGGTGCGCTTAGATGAATCATTGCGCAGTGATTTAAACCGATTGTCTGAACTTCCAGTGCCACTGAATGATGGCAGCTATGTACCTTTGAGTGAAGTGGCTGAATTGATTCTGGCACCGGCACCCAATCAGGTCAGTAGAGAAAATGGTAAACGTCGTGTGGTGGTTACTGCCAATGTCAGGGAAAGGGATTTAGGGTCATTTGTTGATGAAGCGAAATTGAAAATAACATCAGGTGTGAAGCTTCCTGCCGGATACTGGCTTGATTATGGTGGTACCTTCGAACAGTTAGAATCTGCCAGCAAGAGGCTGTCAATAGTGGTGCCAATCACTCTGATCATTATCTTCGGCTTATTGATTATGGCATTCAGCTCCTTTAAAGATGCATTGATTATTTTCACCGGTGTGCCATTGGCACTCACTGGTGGCGTGATCTCACTTTGGTTAAGAGGTATGCCATTTTCCATATCTGCTGGAGTAGGGTTTATCGCTCTATCAGGTGTGGCCGTGCTCAATGGATTGGTGATGCTATCATTCATACGTGATCTATGGGCATCAACCGGCGACCTATATCATTCAGTGATTAAAGGCGCCATGACCCGCCTGCGACCGGTGTTAATGACCGCACTTGTGGCTAGCTTGGGTTTTGTTCCTATGGCTTTAAACACTGGTACCGGTGCGGAGGTTCAACGGCCTTTGGCTACGGTTGTTATTGGTGGGATCATTTCATCAACCTTATTAACTTTATTTGTCTTACCCATTTTGTTTGAATGGTTTTCAAGAGACAAAAAAAGCTCAGGAGAACAATCATGAGTAGCCAAGAAGATATTGTGGATGATGGTCATGGTCACAATCACGACCACGATCATGAACAGGGTGATAACAGCAGCTACACGGCTGTTATCACTTCCTTGGTTCTACTGCTTTTAGGATTGACATTGGAATTTATCATTAAACCCAACTTTTTTCATGGTTGGGTTCTGATCCTTTGGTATGTTTGTGCATACATCCCAGTAGCATTTCCTGTAATCAAAGAAACCATTGAATCACTGAAGAAGGGCGAAGTGTTTACAGAGTTTTTCCTCATGAGCATAGCCACAATTGGTGCCATGGCCATTGGACAGTACCCAGAAGGTGTTGCAGTAATGCTGTTTTATGCCATTGGTGAACTGTTCCAGAACGCAGCTGTTAGGCGTGCCAAAAATAACATTACTGCATTATTAGATGTTCGCCCTAAAACAGCCAATGTTTACAGAAACAACAGTTATGAGACTGTGGATCCAGAATCAGTTGAGATTGGTGAAAAAATTCAAATTAAGGTGGGCGAAAAAATCCCTCTTGATGGACAGTTGATTTCTAACTCAGCAAGTTTAAACTCAGCTGCCATTACTGGCGAAAGCAAGCCACAAAGTCTCATGACAGGTGAAAAAGTAATGGCCGGATCCATTAACCTTGAGTCTGTCATCGAAGTCAAAGTAGAAAAGCTGTTCAATGATTCATCTGTAGCAAAAATACTTAACTTGGTTCAAAACGCCACAGCTAAGAAAGCCAAGACAGAGTTGTTGATCAGAAGACTGGCTAAAATATACACTCCCATAGTCGTATATCTAGCCATTGCCATATGTTTTGTTCCTTACTTATTTGTAGATAACTATCAATTCTATGACTGGCTGTATAGAGCTTTGATCTTTCTGGTTATTTCTTGTCCCTGTGCATTGGTTATTTCTATACCGCTGGGTTACTTTGGCGGCTTGGGAGCTGCATCCAAATATGGCATTCTATTCAAAGGTGCTACCTTTATGGATACATTGACTCAAGTCAACACTTTGGTAATGGATAAGACAGGTACGGTTACCAAGGGAACTTTTAAGATCAAAGATATCAGCATTGCCAATCAGATGCAGGAAACTGAGTTTATGGGTTATTTGTTGGCGTTAGAAAAAACATCAACCCATCCAATAGCCAAAGCCATCATGCATTATGAAACATCAACACCTGAAGCCAATGATGTATCGGAAATTGCAGGAAAAGGACTTAAAGGATTAGTTGATGGTAAATCTGTATTAGCTGGCAATAAGAAATTGTTAGAGCAATTCAGTATAAAAACCCCATCAGAGATTGATGACATTGTAGACAGTATTGTCATAGTCGCCATTGATGATGAATATGCTGGAAATGTAACTATTTCTGATGAATTGAAAGAAGATGCTCATTCAACAATTTCTGAAATCAGAAAATTAGGAATCAGCAAAATTGTTATGCTTTCTGGCGATAAGGATTCTATCACTCAGAAGATTGCGCATGAATTATCAATCAGCCAAGCAAGAGGAGGGCTGTTACCTGAGGATAAACTCAAACATGTCGAAGAATTAAAACAAGACCCAACCAAAATCATTGCTTTCATGGGTGATGGGATTAACGATGCACCTGTGTTAGCAACCAGTCATTTGGGTATTGCCATGGGTGCCAATGGCAGTGATGTGGCCATTGAAACAGCTGATATGATTATCCAGACTGATCAACCATCAAAATTTGTTACAGGGTTTAACATCAGTAAGTCCACACAACAAGTTATCTGGCAAAACATCATCCTCGCATTTGGTGTCAAAGTTATTGTGCTGATTTTGGGAGCTGCAGGTATGGCAACATTGTGGCAAGCAGTATTTGCTGATGTGGGTGTCGCATTGCTGGCAATTTTGAATGCTGTCAGATTGCAGAAAATGGAATGGTGAATTGGAGTAAAGACAAGCTGTTTTTTTTCGATGGTTCGCATCTGTTTTTGACCAGTTG
>JAUHXW010000329.1 GCA_030426705.1 Gammaproteobacteria bacterium | reverse complement strand
TATGCCGGTTGATGTTGAAGATCCAAGCATTCGAAAAATGCCCATCATGACCGACGCGGATATGGCGATGAAGATGGATCCGGAATACCGCAAGATTTCCGAAAGATTCCATCAAGACCCTGCGTACTTTTCTGAGGTTTTTGCCCGCGCATGGTTTAAATTGACCCACCGTGATATGGGACCCAAAGCACGTTATTTTGGGCCGGATGTGCCAGCTGAAGATTTGCTGTGGCAGGATCCGGTTCCTGCGGGAGCCAACGATTATGATGTGCATACCTTGAAAGGTAAAATTGCAGCCAGTGGTTTATCTATCAATGAATTAGTGAGCACAGCCTGGGACAGTGCCAGAACTTACCGAAATTCAGACCACCGTGGTGGTGCCAATGGTGCACGCATTCGATTGGCCCCGCAAAAAGATTGGGCTGGTAACGAGCCTGAGCGTTTACAGAAAGTATTGTCAGTATTGGAACCTTTGGCGCAACAAGCTGGAGCCAGTGTGGCCGATACCATTGTGTTGGCAGGTAATGTCGGTGTTGAACAAGCTGCCAAAGCAGCTGGCTTTGATGTCACTGTGCCATTTTCTCCAGGAAGGGGTGATGCCACTGCTGAACAGACCGATGTAGAGTCGTTTGAATATTTGGAACCTGTTCATGATGGATTCCGTAATTGGGTAAAAGCTGATTATGTGGTCGCTGATGAAGAATTGCTGTTGGATCGAGCCCAATTACTCGGATTAACCGCACCTGAAATGACTGTATTGTTAGGTGGTATGCGGGTCATGGGTGCCAACCATGGTGGTAGTAAAGAGGGTGTTTTTACCGACAAGGTTGGGCCATTAAGTAACGATTTCTTTGTGAACCTGACTGATATTAGCAACGAATGGAAACCTTTGAGTAATCGCACTTATGAACTGGTGGACCGTGCCACAGGTGCACAAAAATGGACCGCCACCCGGGCTGATTTGGTTTTTGGTTCAAACTCAATCCTCCGTGCCTATGCTGAATTGTATGCGCAAGATGATAATCAACAACGTTTTGTTAATGACTTCGTGGCTGCATGGGCCAAAGTCATGAATGCCGATCGTTTCGATTTGTCCTGATTCATTCGTAAAAAAACCAACCCGTGTTGATGATAAACATGGGTTGGTTTATGGTTTTAAACTGTGTGAGCTTTTAAATCTATAATTGATTGGTTAATGATTTTAAGTGCTTACAAGTGAGGTCAAAGAAATTTCTATGGATGACTTAATAGTCATGAGTGGGTTATCAAGTCTTTTTATTGCTTTTCAATCACCCAACTCTTTTACCACCAAACCCACATAAGCCCCCTGGTGGGTAATCAGGCCGTTGGTAATGACGCTGCGCCGAAGCCTTCAAGACTTCAGAAATGTTGACCTTCCTGCAGCATCTGTTCACAACAGACAAAAAATCCCACGGATTCCTCAGTGCCAATGGTATGAACATGTTGAATCAAATCAATCCTTTGAAAAGTTGGTTGATAGAGCAGGGAGGTAGTTGATGTTTGGTTAGGGATATTATATCTCACCGTCATCCTCGGGCTTGACCCGTTAGTGTCCGGTAAAATTATATCATTCTCCTTGTCAGTCATTCCTGCGAAGGCAGGAATCTTGTTGAAAAAACCACATAGCTGGCTGAACGAAGATTCCTGCCTTCGCAGGAATGACGAAATCGGACATTTTAAAATTTCTCCGGACAGTAGTGCGGGTCAAGCCCGAGGATGACGATAGGAGTAATTTATTTTAACTGGATAGTAAAAGGGCAAGTCCGAAGGAGGCGATATTAGGCTGTATGAAAATTCAAATAATATTCTTTAGTTTAAACTAATGAAAAAAGGGCAATTCATGGTATAAATAAAAGTTCAATAATAAAATATAACTTTTACTATGTCGGGTGCTCCATTCTTACGTGAAATAGTTGGACTTGAGGAAAAGTTCGATAGGTCTCAATACCCATTCAATGTAGCAGCATTCCGTAACGGCATTGATATAGCCTTTGAAAAGCAAGTTACTTTTTTTGTGGGTGAAAATGGTACAGGTAAGTCAACATTGCTTGAAGCGCTTGCCGAATGTTGTGGTTTCAATCCAGAGGGTGGCAATAGAGACCACTTCAGGGAAAGCTTTGTTGATCGTTCAGAACTGGCAAAAGCGCTAAGGCTTTCATGGTTTCCTCGAACCACAGAAGGTTTTTTTATGCGAGCGGAAAGTTTCTTTAATTTTGCAACTTATATCGAAAACGTATCAGATTTAAGAGCCTATGGGGGAAAATCTTTGCATAAACAGTCTCATGGTGAATCATTTTTGGCATTGTTTGAAAATAGATTTGAGCATGGCTTGTATATATTGGACGAACCAGAAGCGGCACTTTCTCCTCAACGACAGCTAACCTTTTTGAGTATCATTCATAATCTGGCCAAACCAAGACATGCCCAATTTTTGATTGCTTCACATTCTCCAATTTTACTCAGTTATCCTGATGCAAAGATACTTTCATTTGATGATGGAGAAATTAAAGAGTTAAGTTATCAGGATACAGAACATTATAAATTAACCAAAGACTTTCTGAATTCACCAGAGCGTTATTTTCATTATCTATTCTCAGAAGCAGAAGATAGTGAAGGGTATTAATACCGTAATTTTTTAAAATGTTATTTTGAGCTTAGCTAATTGCTTGAATTTCCCCATTCTCCTTAGCCACCAAAGTCACATCAGCGCCTCTGTGAGCGAACAAGCCATTGGTGACCACTCCGGGGATTTGGTTGATTTTTGTTTCGAGTTCGACAGGGTCGAGAATTTTGAGGTTGTGGATGTCGATGATTTGGTTGCCTTCATCGGTGGTGAAGCCTTCGCGGTAGATGGGTTGGCCGCCGAGTTTGACCATTTGGCGGGCGACAAAGCTGCGGGCCATGGGCAGGACTTCAATGGGTAGTGGGAATGTGCCCAGTACATCGACACATTTGCTTTCATCGACAATGCAAACGAATTGTTTACTGGCTCCTGCGATGATTTTTTCACGGGTTAAAGCGCCACCGCCACCTTTGATCAGTCGGTTGTGTCCATCACATTCATCAGCTCCATCTATGTATAGAGCCAAATCACCCGTTTGGTTCAGTTCCTTGACGTTAAACCCGTGAGCGATGAGTTTTTCGGTAGAGGCTTCTGAACTTGAAACTACGGCTTCAATGCGGTTTTTTACCGAAGGTAATAAGTCAATCAAGTGATTCACAGTAGAGCCGGTGCCTATGCCGATGACCATGTCGTAGTCGTTGATATATTGTAAAGCGGCTTCGGCGACCTGGCGTTTCAGTTGTTCAGAATT
>JAUHXW010000328.1 GCA_030426705.1 Gammaproteobacteria bacterium | reverse complement strand
CCTTGGATAATCATCAATGGGCACGTTGAAGCGGTTGGCATTATAAATTTGTGCCACCAGACAAATGTCTGATATACATGGGTACATCTCGTTCATAAAACTGTGTTTTGAGCCTGCCAGCATCTGTTCCAATGCATTAAACCCTTCATGAATCCAATGCGCATACCACACATCAACTTGCGTCTGATTCCAGCTTTTTTTCAACATTTGCAACACCCGCAAATTATTCAATGGATGGATATCTGAAACAATCATTTGCGCCATAGCCCGGCACTTCGCCTGACCTAACGCATTGGCAGGCATAATAGCAATCTCTGGATAGGTGCTCTCCAGGTATTCCATGATGGCCATCGACTGGTTGATGACCTCACCACCTTCAGTAACCAAAGCAGGTACCAACCCCTGCGGATTCACCGCTTTGTACTCAGGTTTATGCTGCTCCCCACCATCTTTCACCAAGTGAACAGGAATCGACTCATAATCCAAGCCTTTGAGGTTCAATGCAATGCGCACGCGATAAGCCGCAGTACTGCGCCAATATGTATAGAGTTTAAGCATGTTTTTTCTTCATTCTTTTTGAATAATAAGTACCAAACAACCAATCCCCAATGGGATAGGTTATGTTGAAGTTATATTTAGACATCAATTCCGGGACATGGTGGTGTAAATGTAAAGCCCGCACTTTTTTGAAGCCAGGTATTTTCATCAGCCAGGAGTCTTCGCTGCAGTGAAAGGCAAAATGAAACAATTCATAATTCAGGAAATAGGCAGCCGCTACAATGACAAATAGCCAACTCAGGTTTTCACTGAACAGGTAATCTATCAAAAACCAAACCGGCACACCAAAAGCACCAAAAAAGAAAATCACCAAAATCATTGGAAACAAGGTGACCTTGTAATCCTGATGGCCTTCGAATGGCATGTGCTTATCGGTGAAAAACCGGTGGTGTTGCTTGCTGTGTCTGATGTAGATTTGTTTCAAGCCTTTGCGTGGTACATGCATCACATAGCGGTGCCCCAAGTACTCCATCAAATTGGCATACACAAAAGCGACTGGAATCATCAACCATTCATACCAAACTACATTTTGCAACTGACTTATGCCCCAAACGATAACCACAGAAGCAACCAATACAGTGAAAGCCAAATGCACATACCCAATGTACCAGCTGGGTATGTGCTCCTTGCGGAATTGTTGGCGATATGTATTGTTGTCCATGTATATCAATCACTCAAAATAAAACTTCGGTCGAGTGACTTTATCTGGATAAACCTGATTCATGGTGGCAGCTTCATACAAACGACCATTGAGCATCACGTGGCTGACTTGATCCGAGTTTTGAATGTCCGCCATCGGATCGGCATCAAGAATGACCAAATCAGCCATTTTACCTGCTTTGATGGAACCCAACTCTTCGTCCATGCCAATGTATTTTGCTGGGTCGATGGTGCTGGCCTTGATCACATTCCATGGGGTCATGCCGCCTTGACCAAACATCCACATTTCCCAATGCGAACCCAAGCCTTCACGTTGTCCGTGCGCGCCAAGTAACACATTCACGCCTTCATTTTGTAGCTCGGCTGCTACCCGGGCATTGTTGAAATGATTGTAGTCTTCCAAAGGTGCTTTGGTACGACGCACTGAAACCGGTTCAAGGATATTGCTGGGTACATATTTACTCAGCAAGGGATGTTTCCACACCTCAGTGGTGTCATACCAATATCGTTCACCCCAAATGCCGCCATAGCCAACGGTTAATGTTGGCACATAGGAGGTTTGGGTGCCTGACCAAAGCTGTTTGACGTCATCATAAATCGCAGCAACGGGAATCGAGTGCTCAATGCCCGTGTGGCCATCAATAACCATGGTCATGTTGTGCATAAACAATGAACCACCCTCAGGCACCACCATCAGGCCGGTTTGACGTGCCGCTTCCAGTACCTGCTGACGTTGATCACGGCGCGGCTGGTTGTAGGATTTAACTGAAAAAGCGCCAGCAGCTTTCATACGCTCCAAATGGCCAATGGCATCATCCAAAGACTCAACTTTGGCAGTGAAGTAATGGGTCGCTCCATATAAAATGGTACCAGTTGAATAAATGCGAGGCGCCAGAATTTTGCCGGCTTTTTGTAATTCTGATGAAGAAAATACTGCCGCTGTATCGGCTGACGGATTATGTGTTGTGGTCACGCCAAAGGCCAAATTCGCTTGCGCATTCCAGTTGTTTTGTGGCGTAATTTGACCATTGGTATATGGTCCATGCCAATGCACATCGACCAATCCTGGCATGATGACTTTGCCTGACATGTCTATGGTTTCGGCATTGGCAGGTGCTTTAACTTGATCACTTGCGCCTACAGCTACGATGCGGTTGTTAGCTATCACAACCGTACCATTTTCTATCACCCATGGTTTGCCATCCTGCTCTTCCATGGTGATGATTTTGGCACCAGTCAAAGCCACTGTACCTTGTGGAATGTCGGTTTCAACTTCAAAGGTGATGAGCGTAGCTTGGGCTTTTGGTGCTTGTTCCTTATCCGCATCTGATTCACCCACTTTGATCTCACCACCCAAAAAGTCAAATCGCTCTGACAGTTTTTGTTGGTATAAATTTGGCCCCATTGACCAACTCAAGCCGTTGGACTTTTTGTTCCAACTGATGTTGTCACCAGCATGTTCGGAGAAATTTTCCAAGGGTAAATTACTGGCTCCAGAGCTGGTACTGATGTGCTTACCATTGCGCACGAATGGTGTTACATATACCTGATAGTTTTGCACAAAAGCCAACCAGTTTTCATCCGGTGAAACCTGGAACTGGGTGATCCACTCACCCTGATAATGTTTTTGTAAATCATTGCCTGATAAATCAACTGAATTTAATTGTGTGGTGATGACTTCTCCAGAAACAGAAGTACCAGAGTAAAAAACCCGGTTGTTATCATTGGTGAAAAAAGGATTGGAACCGCTGTCTGCTAATTTATCGACTTTCTCAGTCTTCAGATCAACCACAAACAAGCCAGTATCATGCGAATACAAAGGTGTGGTGAGGTAACCGCCACCAACCGCTTCAAATACAACGGTTTTGCCATCAGCTGAAATGACGGGATTGATGTAATGGCCCGGCTTGTTTGAAATGACTCTGGACTTACCACGTAAATTCGCCAAACGAACCGTGCCCAATTTTTCATCATGCCAGGTGGTGTAAACAATCTGTTTGCCATCGGCTGAAAATTCAGGATAAAACTCAAAATGCTCATTCTGACTGGTCAGTCGTTTGGGCTTGCCAGACATTTCACCATCCTTGATGGCTACAGTATAAATGTGACCGAGTGATTGAAACACAGCCAAATCGCCTTGA
>JAUHXW010000014.1 GCA_030426705.1 Gammaproteobacteria bacterium | reverse complement strand
CATAAGTCGCATCTGTTTTATTGGTTAGCAAATGATTGGCATCATCCAAACTGACAAAGCTCTTGGGGTGTTTGGCTGCCACATAAATTTTCTCTGCTTCATCTATAGAAACCGTGTCGTCAATCGGAGAATGCATCACCAGCAAAGCTTTTTTCAAATGACTGATGTGTTCAATGTTGTGCGAATCGAGGTCATCAATGAATTGTTTTTTAATTTTAAAAGGCCTGCCTGCCAATTCAATTTCAGCTTCACCCTGTTCTTCGATCAAGTCTAAATCGCATTGCAGTAATTTTTTCACATGGGCGGCATCTGCTGGCGCAGCGATGGTCACCACCGCTTTGGCGGATGGAATATCAGCAGCGGCTTTGAGCACAGCTGCGCCACCCAGCGAATGTCCTATGAGAATACTGGGTGCCTGGTGATTTTCTGACAAATAATTTGCGGCGGCCACTAAATCCTCGACATTAGAAGAAAAATTGGTGTTGGCAAAATCGCCATCTGAATTGCCCAATCCAGTAAAGTCAAAGCGGAATACCGCAAAGCCACAATCAACCAAGGCTTTGCTGATATAACTGGCAGCAATGAAGTCTTTGCCACATGTAAAACAATGCGCAAACAACACCAAAGCTTTGCAGTCGTGATCTTTCTGCTCAAGTAATCCTGATAATTCAGACTGGCTGCCTGGGAATATAATGGCTTGTTTTTTCATGGCTTTGCCTCGGGATTAAGTTCATTCATTCAATTGAACTGAATTTAAAAGGTATGTCCTTGGGGCTTCATTCATTTTTGTTCCCGACTAAAATGAAAGCGACCGCGGCGGACATGACTTGTAATCTCGCGCTCTTCGCCTCTGATTCGCGTACGCTCACCAACCGGCTTGGCGGGTCGAGCTGCTCAGCAGCTCTCCTGTGTTTCTATCAATTTGTCATCGTATCTTAATTGAAAGTAAAATAACGTCAAAACCAATTGAGATTATAATGATACAACATGAAAGCCTGAATGTTTATGGTGAAACCTTAGAGCCATGTAGTGAAGACCCGGTAACAGGTTTTTTTCGTGATGGTTGTTGTAACACGGCTGATGAAGATTTAGGCATGCACACTGTCTGCGTCAAATTAACTGCTGATTT
Source organism: Gammaproteobacteria bacterium (assembly GCA_030426705.1). GTDB lineage: Bacteria > Pseudomonadota > Gammaproteobacteria > Xanthomonadales > Marinicellaceae > Marinicella. Next base: position 16,912 of record JAUHXW010000014.1, on the reverse strand, counting down.
TTTGAATTTTTCACAACAAATGGGTAATGATTTATCGACACCAAGACCTGAATTTAATTTTCCAGGCTTAAACCCCGGTGATCGTTGGTGTTTATGTGCTCAAAGGTGGTTGCAGGCTTATGAAGCTGGTGCTGCTCCAAAAGTTTATATCAGGAGTACCCATCTGCGGACATTGGAAGTGATTGAACTGAATTTGTTGAAAAAGTATGCGGTTGACTTGCAATGATTAACTCTTTGGTTTTTTTTGTTTGAGCATTTTGGTCAAAGGTTGCCAGCTTATGATTAGCAGCGCCACCCAAATGCCAGCAAAAGCGACCTGATGACCCAATGTAAAGGCTTCGCCATAAAACAAAACGGCAATCAAAAAGCTGATGGTAGGGGCGATGTATTGTAAAAAACCCACTAAAGTCAGGGTCAATCTTTTGGCGGCATAATTAAAACCTATCAGTGGCAGTACAGTAACCAATCCGGCAAAGATCAACAGCACCATGGTTTGATTGTTATAAATATTGGGGTCACTTGGGCTCGTTATCCATAAATAAATGATGGCCGGGGATATCAAAAGGCAGGTTTCCCAAAACAAACCAATCAACGGGCGCACATCTAATTGCTTTCTGACCAGACCATACAATCCAAAAGAAATCGCCAGGGCCAGTGCAATCCATGGCGGCTCGCCAATATAAACGCCCAGAAAAATGGTGGCGCTGGCAGCTATTGATAAGGCAATGGTTTGTGCCTTGTTCAATTTTTCCTGCAAAAATATCATGCCAAGAAAGATATTGACCAAAGGGTTGATGAAATAACCCAAGGAAGTAGCCAAAATTTGACCATTATTAACGGCCCAAACAAATATCAGCCAGTTGCTGATGATCATAGCGCCGTTGATCAGCAATATGCCAAGCTGTTTTGCAGTTACTCTGAGTGAAGAAAATAAATGACGGCGTTCACGAATGGCCAAAAACAACAACAAAAACACCGCAGCCCAAATGATGCGGTGTGCAATGATGGTCAGGGCTGGAACGTGTTGTATCAGTTTGAAATAAATGGGCGCAAAACCCCAAAAGACAAAGCAAAACAACCCCGCCGCCAAACCTTTGTTGTGTTCTGTAGCAGACATCAGCGCATTGTATGCGAAAGCATCGGGCTTATGTCATAATGTTTGTTTTTTTAACAGGTAACAGTCGCATGAATGCAGGTCTGTCGCGCGAGCAGGAGCGGAAGCGGCCACGAGCTGCGTCATTCTGGCAAGGCTTCAGTCTCTGATCCAGTCTCGACCCTAACTCTTGTATCCATACAGTCGTCTTGTCTTTGACAAACCGCTATGATTTCATTCACGCGCTACGGCATTCATACACCTCTTCTTTTGCTTCGCAAAAATCGAAATGTATTCATTGCCTGCACGCACAACGGCATTTCCGGCAGGCTTCTTTACCTCCGGTAAAACCGCCTACCTTTCATTGCCTGTGCTGCCTAACCGGCTCGGCGGTCGAGCTGTTCAGTAGCTCTCCATAGCTGATTTATTCAGCGTCTTCAATCAGTTTAATGAGCGGTTGTAACTGTTGCTCATAATTGCGCCAAAGATCTATTGAACTGGTATAAAGTTTCTCTCTGACCTGGCTGGCACTGGCTGTTGCAGTAGGTTGGGTGTTTTTATGAAAGTCAACGCATTGTGGCTGCCAGGGAAGGTCCAAGAAACTAATGATTGATTTTGCTTGAGTCTCAAGATCGTTAACCAAATCCTCGTAATACACAGTTTTCACAGCATCATCGCCTATTGCCTGCCAATGGTTCAACAGTTTGTTGTGCTGATTGTAGTAGTGAGCCATTTCTTCAAGGTTATAAGAATATGGGTACGAGTCATTACTGAACATTTGTTTATACACGGCATAACAGACTGCCACAGGATGTCTCTGCATGATGATGACTTTGGCATGAGGCATTGCTTTTAAAATCATGCCTACATAGTAGCTGTTCTGAGGAAACTTGTCGGTAAATCGAGGGCTGCCTTTTGCTCTGGCGCATGAGGTTTGCAAATATTTTTGTCCCAGCTGACTGAAGTCTATTTGTTTTGAAGCTGTGACCATTTGCGTTCGACTTAAATTTGGACTGATACCCAGAGATTGAAGACCTTCCAGAACACATTCATTGAGTTGTTTTAATTCACCTGCGGGTTTTACTTCACTGTGACTGGTAATGATGCGGTCTAGTAATGTGGTTCCTGAGCGAGGTAAACCAACAATAAATATGGGGGCTTTGCTATCAAGTGTGGTGATTTTTTCCTGAACAAAATCCTTATCAAACTCAAGTACTATTTGTTTCATAAAGTCTAAGTCTGACTGGAGATCGTATTTAAATGTTTGCCTGAAATAATCCGCCCCGGTTTGGCGTGCTTCAAAACTTGCTTCAAAGTCTTGGCAGTCTTCAAATTCTTTAGCCAAGGCAAACAATACTTTTGCCCGGTCTGCGTTTGACAGCGCAAATTGTTTACTTAAATTTTGAAGGGCAGAAATATGATTATTGTCTTTGGTTTGCTTCTTTAAATGGCTTTGTAAAAAATGTCCATCTGGGTGATTGTGGTTTATCGCTAAGGCTTGATTACAAAGTGAATTAGCGCGATCTATTTTTCCCAGAAATTGGTACATTGATGCTTTTTTTAGTAACCAGTTGGCATTGTTAGGCTCCTTTTCGCTCAATTGCTGGTAAAGTTTTAGAGCGAGATTAAAGTCCTCATTCAATTCCAAAAGTCTGGCAATTTTTGTCATGATGTTGGAGTCGGTTAATGGCTTTGATGCCAGTTGTTGAGCCAGTTTAAATGAGACATCAGGTCGATTGATGCTTTCGTAGAGTTGTATTTGCTGAAATGCATAATTGATGTTCTCAGGTGCTAAGTCGCAAGCTTTTTTGATTGAGGATTTGGCTTGTTCAATATGCTTTTCTCTGAACTCTAAAAATGAACGGGTATACCAGGCTTCAGAAAAATTAGGGTGTTCATTACAAAGTTCAACCAACAAAGCCAGTGATTCAGCAGTTCTGTTTTGTTGTGCCAGCGCCCTGGCTTGTGCAAGGGATTGGTTCTCAGATGTGAGGTTGCTCATTTTATTGGGTATGACGGATTGCGAAATGGCCAGATTTTACTTTATAGCTTGTCAAGTCATCAAGCAAACAGTGCTTTGTAACATATATAAACCCGTGGTGCATTTAGGGTGCTTCTTGTTGTTTTAACAAATGTAAGGACTAAAAAAACAAATTATGTCATTCTGACTAAGCGAAGCGCATGGAAGAATCTCCCAAATTTCAAGGACATTTCCAGCTTTAGGAGATATTTCCACTCGCTTTGCTCGGTCAATATGACAAATTACTGTTTAAATTTCCTTCAAATGCACCACAGGTACTTCGTCTTTTTGTATTTCAAAATTATACCCTTCACGAATAAGTACTGTGCTTTGCAAAAATATCATAAGTTGATTGACTTACATTTCCAGGTAGGAAGTTTTGCTGTTGTTGATGTGGATTTGTTATGTGGTTATAATGATTTTTTCAACAATAGTTAGGTCACATTTTGGGAAATATTTTATGGATTGCCTCTTACCCAAAGTCGGGAAACACCTGGGTGCGAACTTTTCTGCAAAATTATCTGGCGAATAAAAACAAACCGGTTGACATCAATACCCTGCATCAGGAATCGATTGATGAAGTAAAATCTTTCAGGTATCAACCATTTATAAATGAAGGGCAAAGTACTGTTGAATTGAGTTTAGAAGAGGTTTGTGCATTGAGACCAATGGTACAAGCTCAAATAGCAGCAGCAGCGCCGGCCACTGTATTTGTAAAAACGCATAACTTTCAAGGTGAGTACAAAGGATATCCGCTTCACAATTGGCAAGTGTCATCTGGTGCTATATATGTTGTCAGAAATCCATTGGATGTGGCTGTATCGCTCAAACATTATTTTGATTACAGTTATGATGAAGCCATAGCCTATATGGCAGCTAACATGGCAGGCACGCCGAATGAACCTGAGAATGTGCCCCAAGTCGTGTCATCTTGGAGCAACCATGTCAAAAGCTGGACTCAAGAAGGTGGTAGAAATATGTTGACCTTGCGATATGAAGACATGCTGACAAATCCGCAAAAAGCTTTCCGAAAAGTAGAGTCTTTATTGGGCTTGAAAAAGGATGTTAAGCGATTGGCAAAAGCAATTAGGTTTTCATCTTTTAAGCAGTTGGAATCGCAAGAATCCAATGCTGGATTTATGGAAAAACATGAAAATGCCGGCCGTTTTTTTCGTAAAGGAAAAGTAGGTCAATGGCGCGATGAGCTTTCAGAAAAGCAAATTAAAAGACTTATTGTTGACCACGAAGAGCAGATGCGTAGATTTAAATACATACCTAAAGGTTATTAAAACAGCTATATGAATTAAATATTTAAGCTATTTTGTTAAGGTTAATTGAGCGCAATGCTTTTGCCTATAGAATATGTTAAATGCTTCAAAGGGTTGTGTTATTAAGATCTCAAACAACGGTTAGGGTGTCAAGATCAAAAGAAGCTCCAAAAGCAATATGTTAAGAAAATGTAAAAAATCTAAAATGTTGCTTTTTTTTTACAAATGAAAGTGTTAGTATGTGCCGGATAGGGAATCTATATAGATGCAATTTTTTGAGTTAACTCATGGATAACAATTTGGAGAACATATAAATGAAAATGAAACGTAATCCTATTACTAATGCTGTGCAAAAAGCATTATTTACAGGTTTTATCGCTTCTTCAGCTTTCGGTACAGTCGCTTTAGCGCAAGACGACACCGATGAAAATGTTGAAGAGCAAGGCAAAATTACTGTAACTGGTTCGCGCATTAAACGTTCAGACGTCGAAGGTGCGTTGCCAATTACTGTAATCAGCCGTGAACAAATCGAATTAAGTGGTGAAAGTTCAGCTGCGGACTTCATCAGAAACCTGACTTTTAACAGTACTGGTTCTTTCCGTCCACAATCTGGCTCATCAGCTCAAGGTACTTCTTCAGTAAGTTTGAGAGGTTTGGGTTCGTCAAGAACATTGGTCTTGATTGATGGTCGTCGTTTGGCTAAATCACCATCAACTGGTGCTGACCAGGATTTGAACGTGATTCCTGCTGGTGCAATTGAAAGAATTGAAGTTCTTTCTGATGGCGCGTCAGCGGTTTATGGTTCAGACGCAATTGCTGGTGTAATTAACGTAATTTTGAGAACTGACTATGAAGGTGTCGAGATTATGTTGGGTGGCCAAGAAGCTTCAATTCCAGAAAATGGCGGTGACCGTGAAGAAGGTTCTATCGTATTCGGTACTTCTGGAGAAAGAGGTCAGTTGATTGCTGGTGTTTCATGGAATAACCGTGAAATCGTATTTGCACGAGACTTCCCTTGGTATTCACCTGGAGTTTCAACTTACGGTAATAACTACGAAAGTTGGTTCCCAAATGCTGATGGTGTGTATGACGTTACACGTCAGGCTCTTCCAGGTGCATGTGATTTCCCTGGTTCAGCTTTCTACTCATTCCAGTTAGCTAACGGCAATGATTTCTGTAGTTTTGACTTTGCTTCAGTTTCTGCTGACGAGGCCTCAACTGATAACCAATCTTTCTATGCGAAAGGTTCTTACGAAATAAATGACAATTGGCAAGTTTGGAACAACACCATGGTTGCTGAGACTGAATCTTTCGGTCGCTATGCTCCAGTTCCAGATTACGCATACGTTAGTGCAAACAGTCCTAACAACCCTACAAATCCAAATTCACCATATTTTGATTCTAGTTTAGGTGTGGATCCTCAGGCAATTGCTGTATTCCATAGATATGCTGCATTGGGTAATCGTGACAGTACTGTAACTAATAGAATGACCAGTTTCCAACTTGGAACAACTGGTACAATTGGTAATGCTGAAGTTGAGTTTGGTATTGCTCGTTCAAATAACAGAACATATGACATTGGTAGAAACTACTTGTTACGTTCTGCTGCTCGTGCTGCAATTGAAGATGGTAGCTATAACATCTTTAGCCCATATTCTAACTCTGAAACTTTGTTGAACAGCTTGAAAGTTGTTATCTCAAGAATCAGTAAATTTGACCAAGATGAAATCTTTGGTTCGGTAGCATTTGATTTATTTGACATGGAAGCAGGTCCTGTTTCAATGTTTGTTGGTGCAGAAAGCCGTGCTATTAAGTACTCTGATCAATATGACTCATTGTCTGAAGCTGGTCAAATTGGTGGTTCTGCTGGTAACTCAGCTGCTGGTACCCGTGACATTGATTCATTGTTCTTTGAAACATTGGTACCATTAATGGACAACTTAGAAATGTCAATTGCTGGTCGTTACGATGATTACTCAGATTATGGTAGTGATTTCGCGCCTAAAGTTTCATTCCGATTCCAACCTTTGGATAACTTGACTTTACGTGCTTCATACGGTGAAGGTTTCCGTGCACCATCTCTTCCTGTATTGACATCTAAAGACTCTTTCTCAGCTGAAAGTGTAAATGACCCAGGTTCTTGTGCTGTTCTAGGACAACCAGATACCTGTACTTTGCAAGTAGATACATTTTTCATTGCTAATCCAAACTTAGAGTCAGAGACTTCTAAACAATACTCTTTGGGTGTTGCATACGAGCCAGTTGATTGGTTTAACTTCACTTTGGATTATTACGACATTGAAATTGATAATCGTATCCGTAGTTTTGGTGCTCAGTACTTGATTGACTCTGCGCTTGCTGGTGATCCATTACCTCCAGGTTTGGCTGTTAACCGTACAGTTACTGGTGCTATTGATACCATTACTGCTGGTTATGGTAACCAAGGTTTAGTTGAAAACAGCGGTTTAGATTTAAATATGCGTTTCAACTATGAATTGTTTGGAGGTAATATCTCTACTAACTTCCAAGTATCTCATTTGCTAGATTACAGCACAGACGGTGGTCGTGACTTAACAGAAGATCCGGGCGTACCAGCTACTCGTGCTGCATTGAATACTTTGTATTCTTATGGCGATTGGAGTGCTGCATGGAACGTCAATATGATTTCTGATCAATATGATGATGTTGCTGCAAATGCTTCTGGTGGTGTAGACAGAACTGGTCATGTTCCTACTTGGGTTACTCATGATCTTCAGTTGAACTACCATGCTCCTTGGGATGGTAAATTCACTATTGGTGCTCGAAATGTATTCGAAAAAGAGCCACCAATTGGTTTAGGTGCCTTTGGTTCACGTGACTATGACTTCTTTTTATATGATGGCTTTGGTCGTATCACCTACTTTAGATATACTCAAACTTTCTAATAATATAAGTTAGTAAGAGAGAATCTAGAAAGAGCGCACATTGTGCGCTCTTTTTTTATATAATTTTAAACTTCAAATTTAATTCATTCAGATCTTTTGTTACTGATAATATTGATTTTTATTTTATTAGTTTCGTATACAGTAAAAAATAAGAGTTTATAAATTAGATATGTGGATTAATAAATGAAAATGTCACATACAGAAATAAATCAATTTCAACAGCAGATAGATCAACTTTTGGTGAATCAAAGGTATGTTGAAGCATTAAAACTAATTAAGAAAAAGCAGAAACGTAACAAAAGTGCCGAATTAATTAGATTAGAGGGCATAGTACATTTGCATAAAAAGAACATTGCCATGGCCAAGAGGTTTTTTAAAAAGGCAATTGCAATTGATGAAAATTGTTCTGGTGCAATGAATAATTTAGCATTTATAGAAAGAAATAATAATAACTATGAAAATGCGTTGTACTGGTTAAATAAATCAATCTCGATAAACAATACAAATGCAGAAGCATATCATCAGCTTGGTATAGTCCAAAAAGCGTTAGGTGAGATAAATAAAGCAGAACAAAGCTTTCTGAAAACGCTAACCATATATCCGAAACATATTGATTGTATGGTTAACTTGGCTGTATTAAAAAAAGACATTGGAGACATAAAGGAAGCGATAAAATACCTTAAAAACTCATTAGATATCAATCCATATCAAGCTCATACGTATTGGGTGTTGTCAAATTTGAAGTCATACCAGTTCACATCAAATGAAAAACAAATGATAGATTTGATGCTCAATCAAGATAACAGCAGTGAAAATCATATATACCTACTTTTTGCTCAATCTAAATATTTAGAAGACGATCAATTATATAAAGAAAGTTTCGAAGTTCTTAAACAAGCTAACGCTATGAAATACGCTTTACTTAAACACAAACCTACTGACTGGTCTGCTTTAATGATGCGTATAAAAGCTGTTTTTACTGATAATTTAGTCAATAAAATTAAGGTGTCTGCTAATAATGACATTAAACCTGTTCTCATTGCTGGAATGCCTCGTTCAGGTTCAACACTGATTGAGCAGATGTTATCAAGCCATTCTATGATTACTGGTGCTTCAGAACTTGATATATTAAAAAGACAAGTCTCCAGGTTGAAGGGAGAATATCCAATGAGCTTTGTTTCTTTGACGACAACAGATTGGAATAGATTTGGTCAGGAGTATCTTAAAGATGCTGAACAATTGGTCAAAGGTAGTTGTTGCTTCACAGATAAAATGCCTGAAAATATTAACTATGCGGGTGCATTATTATTGGCATTACCCGATGCAAAATTGATTCATACAAAGCGAAATGCCATGGATGTGTGTCTCAGTAATTTTAAACAAAATTATACCCATGCCAATGAGTTTAGTTATGACCTAAAAGAATTAGTTGAATATTACAATTTTCAAAATCAAGTTGCTGAATATTGGCAGGAACTATTTCCAAGTCAAGTTTGCGTGATTGAATATGAAGCGCTAATTAATCAGCCCCAACAACAAATTCAACGTCTATTGACATTCCTCGGTTTTGAATATGAACCATCCTGTTTAGAGTTTTACAAAAACAAACGTTATATAAAAACCGCAAGTGCGGGACAAGTAACGCAAAAAATATATAAAACAGCCACCAATTATTATAAAAATTATGGTGATGCTTTGCTTGAATTATCACAATTATTAAAACAACCATTAAATTAGATTATCTATGAGTCAACCAGAGCTAGAACATTGGAGTAACTATTGGCGTAGTGGTGTACAAACATCTTTACCACAAGATTTTAAAGAAAATTATGATGGTGAAATCCTTTCTTTTTGGAACCATCAAGTGGAACAATTAGAAGATGGAGCAAAAATAGTTGATGTTTGTACAGGCAATGGTGCCATTGCGATAATTATGGCCAAAATGGCGATTAAATTAAATAAAAAGATTCAGATTACAGCCGTTGATATCAGTAAGATTAATACCAATGCATTATCTAAAAGGTATGACAGAAAGATAATGTCAATGATTAACTTTAAGAGTCATTGCCGAATTGAGCAATTACATGAACAAATAGAACATGAACAGGATTTGATTGTAAGCCAATATGGACTTGAATATAGTGACTTAAATCTTTCAGCACAATCGATGGCTAAAGTAATGAAATCAGGAGGTCGTTTAGTTTTTTTGTCACACAGCAGTAAAAGTGATGTATTTCAATATATGAAAGTTGAATTTAGGATTTATGAATGGTTAGAAGATATAGGTATTGTGGGTATTTTTAATAAACTGGTTGCCAAAAAAATAAGTCCAGATTATTTTAAGAAAAAAGTTTTTAAAATCACATCTGAATATCAGCCTCCAGTAGAGTTTCAATCGCAACCATTGTTTGGTAGTTGGTTGAATCTTATTCGACAATTTCAGCAAATGAGTGATTCAATAATATACCAACAAACAGTCGCTTTAGCGGACTTTTTGAAACAGCATAGATACGCCAAATCTAGGGCGAATGATATGCTCAATGTAGCTGAAAAAGTAAAAGACGATGGCTGGTTAAAGCCATTAGTTTTGAATGGCTTGACGCTTAAACAAAATGGCCATATTCTTTATAAAGAAAAACATATGGCTGGAGATTGGTTTGAGTTTCAAAAAGTCAATTAAAACAGATAGACGTTATACTTTGCCTTTTACTTATAAAATTAATTTACTCAATAGGTCACTGTTTATAAATTGCTGTTTTTGAGTTGACATTCTGTTGGCTTTCACAATGGCTTTTAAACTTTTTAGTGCTTCTTCAAAATCATCGTTAACAACCAGATAATCGGCCTTGTGATAGTGCTTAAGCTCAGCAATGGCTTTTTCCATTCGGTGAGCAATGACATCAGCAGAATCTTGGCCTCTACCTTCTAAACGTTCTTGCAGTGCTTGAATACTGGGTGGCAGTATAAAAATACTGATGGATTCTGGAAAACGCTTTTTGATTTGTTCCGCGCCTTGCCAGTCAATTTCTAAAACCACATCATGACCTTCATCCAACATTTTTTGTACGGTATCTTGTGAAGTGCCATAATAATTGCCAAAAACGTTGGCCGATTCCATAAATACACCAGCCATTTCCATTTGTTTGAATTTCTTTTCACTGATGAAGTGGTAGTTATAGCCATCAATTTCTTTGGGTCGGGCTTTTCTGGTGGTATGCGAAATTGATAATTTCAAATGATTGGTATCCCTCACCAAGGCATTAACCAAGGAAGTTTTACCAGTTCCTGAGGGAGCAGAGACAATAAATAATGTGCCGGTGAGTTGTTTGGTCATGGTCATTCTATGTTTTGTATTTGTTCACGGATTTGTTCAATGGCAACCTTGAGATCAATGCTGGCATTGGAAGTTTTGATGCTGGCAGATTTTGAGCCAATGGTATTGGATTCACGGTTAAGCTCCTGTACCAGAAAATCCAGTCTTCTGCCGACTGGTTCTTTTAGCTTTAAAACCCGGTTAAACTCTTTGACATGTGCATCAAGTCGGTCCAATTCCTCAGTGATATCAATTTTTTGCAGTTGAAAAGCCAGTTCCTGCTCAAACCGTTCTTCGTTTACATCAACTTGTAAATCATCCAATCTGTCTTGTAATTTAGATTTTAAATGGGCATTGATTTGAGGCACAATCGATCGAATCTCAGCAGTCAATTTTTGAATTGTATCCACTTTGTCTTGCAAAATGTTCTTCATTTCAGCGCCTTCACGCTCTCGTGAGTCGATAAACTTAGTAATACAAGATTTAACCAAATCAATAGAGGCTTGACTGAGAGATGATGTGTCGGAAGGTTTTTGTACCACCACATCTGGCCAATTAAGTATTTCTTTGACCGAAACATTATTGTTTAACTGGTGTTGGTTTTCAATGGATGCAGCGCAGGCATTGAGTTGTTTAATCAGGGCATGATTGACTGTCAAGTCAGTTAAGCTGGTGTCATCGTTGGGGTAAAAGCGGATAAAGACCGTGACTTTACCTCTTGATAGACTTTGACTGAAGAGTTTCCTTAACGCATTTTCGCTGGCTCTCAGAAAGTCTGGACATTTTATAGACAATTCAAGGAAACGTTGATTCACAGAGCGAATCTCACAGGTCAGTTTTCCAAGCTTGTTTTCTGCTTCATGAGAAGCAAATGCGGTCATTGATTGCATATAAGAACAGTCATCGATAACAAAGGGCATATTATAAGGTATTCAAGATACCTTTGCCCGATTCTGAACAAAGGTCTTCCAAAGACAACAAGTTATGACTTTTAGGCTACTGAATTTGTAACTTAACCTGTGTATAGTGGTTGTAAAAAAAGAGGAATCACCATGAAAAGAATCATATTAATGGCGCTGCTGGTTTGTCATGCTGGCTTTGTTTGGTCAAAAGATAATGAAGCAAAAGCAGAAGACCCGTATGCTGGTATCACAATGCGCAGCATAGGCCCAGCTTTGATGTCGGGTCGGATTGCTGATATTGCGATTGATCCAAACAATGAAAACATTTGGTATGTTGGAGTCGGGTCAGGTGGTGTCTGGAAAACCACCAATGCTGGCACCACCTGGAAGCCTGTTTTTGATGCGCAAAAAGTTTATTCGATAGGCAGTGTCACCATTGATTCCAGCAACAGTCAGAGAATTTGGGTAGGTACCGGTGAAAATGTGGGAGGACGTCATGTCAGTTTTGGTGATGGCATCTATCTCAGTGAAGACGGCGGCCAAAGCTGGGCCAATAAAGGCCTTAAAGAATCTGAACATATTTCGACTGTAGTGATCCACCCTGAAGACAGTAAGACCCTGTGGGTGGCTGCACAAGGGCCATTGTGGTCAAAAGGTGGCGAACGTGGCTTGTATAAGACCACTGACGGTGGAGAGAGCTGGAAACAGGTTTTGGGTGATGATGAATGGACCGGTGCTACGGATGTGGTCATCGACCCGAGAAATCCAGACAGGTTATATGCGGCAACATGGCAGCGGCATCGAACAGTCGCTGCCTATATGGGCGGTGGTCCTGAAACAGCCATTTATAAGTCAGAAGATGGTGGTGAAAACTGGGAAAAATTGACAAAGGGTTTGCCCAATGGCGCCATGGGTAAAATTGGCTTGGCCATATCGCCACAAAAACCCGATGAAATATATGCGGCCATCGAACTGGAACGAAGAACTGGCGGGATTTACAAATCGTTTGATCGTGGTGCATCCTGGGTTAAACAGTCAGATGCCGTAGCGGGTGCCACAGGTCCACACTATTACCAGGAATTGTATGCATCGCCACACCATTATGACCGCATTTATCTGATGAACAACAACATGATTATTTCAGATGATGGTGGCAAGAATCATTATTTGATGAATGAACAAAACAAGCATGTTGATAACCATGCGATAGCATTTAAAGCCAATGACCCCAATTATTTATTGGTAGGCAATGATGGCGGATTGTATGAAAGTTTTGATTTAACCCAATCATGGAAATTCATAGCCAATTTACCGGTCACTCAGTTTTATAAAGTGGCTGTTGATGATGCAGAACCCTTTTATCACATTTATGGTGGTACACAGGATAACAACACCCAGGGTGGCCCTTCAAGAACTGACAACCGACAAGGCATCAGGAATTCTGATTGGTATGTGGTGTTGTTTGGTGATGGCCATCAACCAGCCACAGAGCCGGGAAACCCTGACATCGTCTATGCAGAATGGCAACAAGGTAATTTGGTCAGAGTAGATAAAACAACCGGTGAAATGGTTTATATCCAACCACAACCTGGTGAAGGTGAACCAGCTGAAAGGTTTAATTGGGATGCGCCAATTCTGGTCAGTCCGCATAAGTCAACAAGGCTGTATTTTGCTTCTCAAAGGTTGTGGCGTTCAGAGGACAGAGGTGACAGTTGGATCGCCATATCTGGGGATTTAACCAAAAACCAGGAACGCATAGAATTACCTGTCATGGGTGGGCAACAAAGTTGGGACATGCCATGGGATGTGTTGGCGATGAGTAATTACAACACCATCACTTCAGTTTCAGAATCACCACAGCAAGAAGGGTTGCTTTATATAGGTACCGATGATGGCATCATCCAAATCACTGAAAATGGTGGGGAAAGCTGGAAAAAAATCGATGTAGGCTCATTACCTGGCGTACCAGATACGGCGTTTGTCAATGACATCAAAGCCGATTTACATGATGCCAATACCGTCTATGTGGCGCTGGACAATCACAAATACGGTGATTATAAACCTTACTTACTGGTCAGTCATAACAAAGGTAAATCATGGAAAAAACTGAGCGAAGGCATAGCTGATAAAAACCTGGTTTGGCGTGTTGTACAGGATCATGTTGATCCGGCATTGATGTTTGCGGGTACTGAGTTTGGCTTATATGTTACACAAAACAGTGGACAAAATTGGCATAAATTGAAAGCGGGAATGCCAACCATAGCCATTCGTGACCTGGCTATCCAGAAAAGGGAAAATGACTTAGTCGCAGCTACTTTTGGTCGTGGTTTTTATGTGTTGGATGATTATTCATTCTTGCGTCATATGAATTTCACAGAGGCCAAAAAGGCACAATTGTTCCCGGTCAAAGATGCATTGTGGTATATGCCACGCACAGTCTTAGGTTTTAATGAAAAGGCCTCGCAAGGTGATGCGTTTTATACCGCCCAAAATCCACCGTTTGGTGCAGTGTTCAATTATTACCTGAAAGAAGGTCTACAAACAGCCAAGCAGCAGCGCCAGAAAAAAGAAAAGAAAATCATCAAGGATGGCGAGGACGTACCATTCCCAGGTTGGGATGCACTCGATGCTGAACTTATTGAGGCCGAACCGAAAGTATGGTTAACCGTTAAAAATGCCCAAGGTAATGTGGTTCGACGTGTTGCTGGCAGCGCCAAAAAAGGCATGAACCAAGTGGCTTGGGATTTACGCTATCCAGCCTTTGGTGTTATGGGTCAAGGCGGTGGGTTCTTAGGTAATGGTAACAGTGGTATGTTGGCAGCCCCGGGACAATACACCGTAACTATGAGCATGGAAGTTAATGGTGAAATAACAGAATTGGAAGGATCCCAAGAGTTTACCGTGAAGAGACTGCGTGAAGGTGCTTTGAAAGGAGCGGAACTGGATAAGGTGGTGGCTTTCTGGCTGGAATTAACGCAGGTACAGGATCAAGCCGCCATCACCAATAAGAAACTGACCGAAGCACTGAAAAGAACTGAAGAATTGCAAAAAGTTTTGGCAAGAAGTTTGACTGAGCATGGTGATTTGGATCAGCAGTTGTTAAATATAACAAAGGACTTGCAAGCCATTAATAAACAATTGAATGGCAGTCCGGCTAAACAACAAATAGGCGAGAAAACCCATGTGACTGTGGGAGCCAGGTTATTTGCAGCTTCGATGGGAACATCGCTGTCCAGCTATGGACCCACGCCCACACATAGACAAAGCTTGGGTATTGCGGAAAAAGAATTGGCTACCATTTCAACTGAATTGTTGCCAATCTTAGAAACCCGTTTACCTGAGTTTGAGCGTAAATTACATGAAAAAGGCTCTCCCTGGTTGTATTAAAGAGAAAAGTAAAAGCTCACAAGCTTGCTTGCTAAGCTTGTGCGTTTATTAACTGCTGCCAGGTTTGATTATTGGTTCTGAATTGATCGATTTCAGTGTCGGTCAGTTCATTATCAATAATTGCCCTGCATTGATTTTTGGCCCACTCGAACAATTGAATGTCTGCTTGATTGTTCTCCAGGATAAAATTTAAAGTGGCATCATCCAGCTCTTGTTTTATTAAAAATTTTTCGGACACATTCTGTCTTTGATAAAAAATATCTGTTAACCCCAACCTTTTTTGTAATAACAACAAACCCTCATCAAACAGACAAGTGGTTAAAACCAATGAAAAGCAGGTGGTGAGCGCCTCCCTTGATTCCTCGAACAATTGTTGGTCGGCGGCGAGTCCTGAATGCAAATAACCACTAAAGCGTTTACTTTGTCCATTACAAAGCTCCGGAGTGGGATTTTTAATTAAGAAATTAATCAAAGAATCATCTCTGGTATAGACATGCATCGGGTGGTCGGTTTTGCCTTTAACATAATTATAGTAAGACAAGACCCTATCCAAGGGATTGCGTAATTGTGTGAAATGGAAAATCGGCTTTTTTTGAATCAACTGATAAATTTGACCATGCAAAGGATGATGCCCGCATATAAATTTAGGCAGATACTTTTTCATCCTGACAACATCAGGTAATTGATTCAGGTCCGGTGCGTTGAGATGAAGCACATCAGAAACTTTATAGTTTTTAGCGATGATGGACTCCAGACTGGTACCAGCGGTTTTAGGCACATGAGAAAAAAGGCATAAATCCGTTTCAAAGTTATAGGCCTTTGATTTAACAGATTCTGATAATATTTTCTTGTTGATGAAAAAATTTGTTAAATCTGTGGATGATAGCCAAGATGTGGTCATTTTTTGTTATACTTTATCTATGCACTGGGTGTTGCCATTGTATCATGCCTGAAATTTTAGCTGGCATGGTTGTGATTAGTGACAATTAATGTCAGTAGCAGTTAGCCAAGGGCACGATTAAGTACTGAGTGTGGTTTTTGCTTGATAAAGTGGGTCAAAAATGTGACGGTGTTCAAAAATAAATACCGAATACTTGCTTCTTACTCATGAATCAAATAATCTAATCACATGGATGAATTTAATAACTAATATTTTTTTGAGGTAAATTGAAATGAAAAGAAATCAACAAGGTTTTACATTAATCGAATTGATGATCGTTATCGCGATTATCGCAATTTTGATGGCTTATGCAATTCCAGCGTATCGTGATTACACCATCCGTGCAAAAGCGGGTGAAGGTATCGCTTTGGCTGCTGGTGCAAAATTAGCAGTGTCGGAATACTTTATCAGTGAAGGGGTTTTTCCTACTTCTAATTCAGGAGCAGGTTTAGCAACGCCAACAGCTATTACAGGCAACAATGTGACATCAATTGCAAATGCTTCCGGGGTGATTACTATTACTTATGCTAATGACCCTGTATTGACTACCAACACTGTTCAATTGTCAGCGGTGGCTGCAGCGGGTGCTGGTAGCGTTGAGTGGGTTTGTAAATCAGCTCATCAAGATAGGTACTTACCACCTGAATGTAGATAAACCAATAGTATTGTTTCTCAATAAGGCGTGAGCATGGGAGTTCACGCCTTTTTTTTTATATTTTCTCGATAGTTTGAAATGTATCACTAAAGGAGCTTAATCTTGTATGATAAAAAAAAACTATTATTATGTTTTTTTGCTGATAGTATTGTTGCTACTATGTGTTTTTTCTTACTTTCCTGCACTTAAAGGTGGGTTTATATTTGATGATTTTTATAGTTTGTCGCTTCTTCAACATGTCAATGGCGAATTAAGTTATGAAAATCTCAAAAAATATTTTGCTTACTCTGATACAGGAGTTTTAAAAAGACCTGTTTCAGTTTTTTCATTTTTAATTGATGCTCAAAATTGGCCAGCCTCTCCCACCCCTTTTAAAATAACGAATTTAATAATTCACATGCTGAATGGTG
>JAUHXW010000013.1 GCA_030426705.1 Gammaproteobacteria bacterium | reverse complement strand
TCAGCCAGATCTTTTTCAATGTTATATACCGTACTGGCTGCATCAGCAGGGTTGTTGATACCAGCCAGAGAGAACATATTGGTCAAATGTGCCTGGTATTTTTCACGAATGGCCTGTGACTTGTCATCTTCTTTGAAGTAGTAATCACGATCGGGTAAACCCAATCCGTTCTGACCCACATAAACAATGTGCTCATCAGATTTCTTTTGATCAATATAGACGTACATGCCGAGTGGAGCCGTGCCGTAGATATCGGCATAAGCCATGTATTCACTCAAGTCAGCTTTGCTTTGTAGTGCATCAATTTTGGCAAATTCAGGCTTCAGTGGTGACATACCCTTGGCTTCAATGGTATTGGTGTCCATAAAAGAACGGTAGATGTCAGCAATTTTTTGCTCTGAGCTACCAGCCGCATTGTCATTTTGAGAGACTTCATCAATGATGGCTTGTACGCGTTCACGACTTTCGTCACCCAATTTGTTGAATGCGCCAAAATTGGATTTATCAGCTGGAATTTCAAACTCATTCAACCATTTCCCATTCACATGGCGGTAAAAATCATCTTGTGCACGAACACCTTTGTCCATGTTATCTAAAGTGATACCAGATGATACCGTAGGAGCCGCTGGTGCAGCCTGCTTAACCGGTTGTGTCTGACAAGCCGCCAGCCCAACGGTTAAAGCCGTTAAAAGCAAAGTTTTCTTCATGTTTCCTCGTATACGTAGAAAAGCCGATTATTTTATAGCCATGGCATGAGTTTTAGATGTGTCTATGGTCATGAAGTGTTGTGAATTTACAATTGTTTAGATTGCTTGAGTTATCTTAAAGTAGAAAAAAGAATCCCCTGATGAGTATGTGATGTTTGTTATTTGAACATTGCTTTAGCATCTTGAGATCCTTCGACTCCACTTCGTTCCGCTCAGGATGACTGGTGATTGGGTTCAGTTCAGGATGACTCTGCATTTGTCATTCTGAGCGAGTGAAGCGAGTCGAAGATAAAAAGGCAGGATAGCCTTTTTACCACGCGAAGCGACCCGAAAGGCTCGTAGCAGGAGCGTAGAGACAATCTCCTGATGTGCGTGTGATGTTAATTATTTAAACATTGCTCCAGCATATTAAGATCCTTCGGCTTCGCTCAGGATGACTGTGCATTTATCATCTGAGATTAGGCAAATGCCAGCTTTTTAATGGCTTTTATGGCTTGATTGATACGTTTTTTGTTTGCCTTGATAAAAGCTGTATCTGATTTAGGCAGGACAAACCATTGATCTAACCATACACGGGCTTGTTCAAAGTCCTGTTGGTTTTTTTCACCGGACATGCGGTCTGACAGTACTTGCACCTGATAGGCCATCCTTTGTTCCATATGTTCTTTTGGGGTTTCCAAACCAGTCAGAAATTCAGCCGCTATCAGCTGTTGTTGCAGTGTTTCCTCGCTGTAGTCGGTCTCAAGGCGTGGTTTGAAAAGTTCAATCAAATCTGCATCAAAATCATCAAGGGCTGCATCAAATTTTGGTTGGTCCAATTGACCTTGTTCAAATTGGCTGTAATGATCATCCAGTTTTTCTTTGCTCTTGCAGGCATCGACCAACACTTTGTTTTTCAAAGTGATTATTTTTTCATCAGCTTGTTGCAATAACTGGGTAAAATCGTTTTGCATCAAACGATTGGTTTTTTCCAGTTCCTGCCATTCCTTTTGTGAATTGGCCTTGAACTCATTCAAAGCTTCGATGGATTTTAATGATTTCAATTGTTTGTTTTGAGATTTGATAAAGTCGCTGAGGATCTGTTTTTGTTGTTGCTGAGCTTGATTGATTTCTTGCTTGATTTGATCACGCTTGTTGAACAGGGCATCATTGGCCTTGCGGAATTTTTTCCACAATTTACGCTCGGTGTACTGTTTGACGATACCAGCTGTTTTCCACTGCTGCTGCAGGGCTTTGGCTTGCTCAATGGCTTCTGACAGATCGTCTAACTCATGTAAGGCTTGGACCTGTTCAATCAATTTTATTTTCTTGTTTTCAGCCTCCTGGTAAAACTCATTGAGTTTTTGATCAATGCGATTGATGGCTTTGCGCAGTTTTTTGGCGATCTTACCGCGTTGTTTGGGTGGTAATTGATCCAATGCTTTGAGTTCTTTAACGCCATTGCGGGTCATTCTGGCCAAATCACGTTCAGAAGTGTTTTCAAGGTCACAATCATTCATATCAGCAATCAGCTGATCAATTTCATCAAGCCGTCCTTGCTGTTGTTCGCTGCGCTTTTCAAAGAAAGGTTGAGTGGGCTCAAACACAGCCTTTGAAACAGTGCGGAATTCTTGCCACAAAGCCTGATTTCTCGAAGGGTATTTATCGCCAGGCAGTTTTTCCATGTCTTCAAGTGCATACCATTGCTCGTTGCAATCTTTCAGTTTTTTCAAAACCGCATCAGGGTGCAGGCCTTGTCCGTGCATGGCTGCAACCGCTTTAATGATATCACGCCTGGCTTTGTCGTTACTCCATTTTTGCCAATTACGCAGTTCTTTCAGTTTGTTCCACACCTGATCAAGCTGGTATTTATTGCGCTTGATTACTGGGTGGGAAAAGCCTGCCAAGCGTTTGTTTTCAGCAATTTGGTTGGTGATTTTTTTGGCTTTGGTCAGTTGACCTTCTTCAATCAATTGGGTGGCTTTTGCTATCAGTTCAACTGCTTTCTTGGCAGCTTCATCACGCACAGCGGCCGATTGTTCTATTTTTTCAGCCAGCTTAAGACATTGTTGTTGAAATTGCTCATGCAGTTGCTTGAATGATTGGCTGCTTTTTACATTTTGGGTGGCTTTTTGCCATTTGTTTTTGAATTGAGTCAATTGCTGAGGCGTGGCTGTTGGTTGACTCAAGGCTTTGGTCAGTTGATCGACCAATGTGATTGCTTCGTCAGGTATTTTTTGTTCTTGCTGAATATGATCTCGACGCTCTGAAAGTTTAGTCTCAAGGTTTTTATAAGTGTCTAATTCGTTGTCAGGTAGCAGTTTTGCTTCTATTTCATGGTATTTATCAATCAGCGCCTGAATTTTTTGTAATGAATGAATATCACTTTGTTGACACAAGTTTTCGAGTTCTTTCAGTTGTGACAGATTGCGCTGAATTTTCTGGTTGTGTAAAAATTCATCACGATGCTTGGGATCCAAAATCATTCTGGCTGCTTCATAGGCACCGTTGTAGCGCAATTTAATTGCATCAGGTAACTTGCTTTCTATGGTTTTGAATTGCTTGTCGATGGCAGACAAATCGGCTTGTTGGTTGTTTTTGCCGTGAACCACAGCTTCCAACTGTTGACACAAATCTGTGGCTGTGGCTTCATCATCTCGTGTCTCTTGTCCCAGACGTTTTTCAAGTTCAACCCTTAAAGACTTCTGTTTTTTATTGGTTCTTTCCAATAAACGTTGCAAAGTAGAGGCTTGCGTAATTTGTTGCAAAATTTGCTGCTGAATATTGTGGTTCTTTTCTTGAAGCAGCAAATCACCAAGAAAGCCTTGTTGGTTGATTTTTTTTACCGCACTGTTTCGGATGTCAGTGTTTTTTGCCTGAGCTGCAATGGCTTGAATGATTTCTTTGTCTTTGATGTGATCAAAAACTTTGACTTGTAAATCGTTTTGTTCTTGTGCAAACCAGTTTATCAATTTTTTACTGGCTATATTTCTGACTTTTTTGTTTGGGTGTTGGTCAGCAATACTGCGGATATCAGCATAATCAGTCAGGCGGTTCAAAGCGGCAATTTGGACTTTTTCGCTGCTGTCTTGATTAACCAGATTGATCAATTGCCCCAGTAATTCTGCGTCGCTACTGGTTTGTACCGCAGTAACGCGAACTTGTTCGTTGGGGCTTTGCCATTTGGGTTTGTTGAACCATTTTAAAATGCTCATTATGCTACCTGTTTGATTAAGTGAAGATTGATGAACTTCATTTGTTCCTCCGCGTTGTTAATTTGCATTAACTGGCGGGCCATGTGGTTCAGTTCGGTGTTGGCCAAAAACCATTTGATGTGTTTTCGGGCCATTCGATACCCTCGATCTGGACCATAAAAGTCATGTAAGTTGGCAATGTGCCGGGACATGACTGTAAGAATTTCCTCGTCTTTGGGCCGATCGATGATTCGACCTGTTTCGAGAAAGGTTTTAATTTGTTGAAAAATCCAGGGATTTCCCTGAGCCGCTCGCCCAATCATAATGCCGTCACATTGGGTTTTTTCAAGGACTTTGAGGGCTTTTTGTGGTGTTTCAATGTCACCATTGGCAATCACCGGAATGTTGATAGATTGCTTGACTTCGGCAATCAAGTCATAACTGGCATCCCCTTGGTATTTTTGCGTTTTGGTTCGTCCATGAATGAATAGGGCTTTGATGCCTGCTTGCTCAGCGATTTGGGCAATGCTGGTGATGTTTTTGTTGTCATCATCTACACCCAGTCTGGTTTTTAAGGTTACTGGCACATTGACAGCTTCGACGACTGTGCGCAGTATTTTTTCTATCAACGCTGGGTAAGCGAGCAGGGCAGAACCACATTGTTTTTTAGCCACTTTTTTCTGTGGACAGCCCATGTTGATATCGATGATTTGTGCGCCATTTTCAACATTGAAGATGGCTGCCTCGGCCAATTGTTCAGGATCAGATCCGGCTATTTGCACGGCAATTGGACCAGGCTCACCATCGTGATTCATGCGGTACTGGGTTTTTGCTGTTTTCAATAACGACAAGTCACAGCTGAGCATTTCAGAAACAGCATACGATGCCCCCAGTTTTTTGCACAGTTGTCTGAAAGGTCGGTCTGTCACACCAGCCATAGGTGCCAACATCACAGGATGTTCGATGGAATAGGGACCTATGGAAAATTTTTTCATGATCAGATTAACTGGTTGAATATTTTGAATCCACTGACCCAGGTTGCGATGGCAGAGCCCAAATTGGTCAATACGAAAATCAGTAAAATCCGGGTGACCGGATTTTTCCACCAGCCTTTGAGGTGCATGGCATCTGCCTGTAAGGACTCAAAATCATGAACTTTAGGCTTTCTGATCATGGTTTCGACCAAAGAAGCCACCATCCCGGCCGCAATGGTCGGGTTCAATGAGGTAAATGGTGCGGCCACCATGGCGGACAAAATGGTTATGGGGTGCGCGCCAGCAACCAACGCACCTATGCCTGATAATATGCCGTTGTAAATAAACCAGGTTTTGATTAATTCAAGACCGAGTTCCTTATTGGTGGCAAAGCCCCAGGCAAATCCTGACAAGATCACCAAAGTAATCAGCCAAGGCAACAGCTTTATCCACAGTGATTTGGGAGGTAAAGTATTAAGTTGATTGATGGTTTGGTCCGGTTGCATGGGTTGTTGCAAGTAGTTTTGTAAGCCCTGCAGATGGCCTGCACCAATGATGACCAAAACATTCTTAGGTCGTTCATTTTCAGGCAAATGGTTAACAGCTTGTTTTAACCTCGCTGCCATAAACTGATCACGTTCATCGATCAGGGAGCGGTATAAGGATTCAGAATTCTCTGAAAAATCTTTGAAGGTGCTTTCCAGCATGTCACCGCTTTTCAGGTTTTCAATTTCTTTTTCGCTGATTTCTTCCTTGTCAAAAAAACCACCAAAGCCAAATATCAAATTCACTTTTTCCAGAAAACCCAATGAACGCCAGGTGCGTTTCATGGTGATCCCCACACTGCGGTCTATTTTCCACAGTGCCAGATTATGATCTTTGGCCGATTGTATGGCTTGTTTCATTTCGGCACCCGGTTCCACGCCCAGCTGGTCCGCCAATCGTTTTTGATAAGCACTCATGGCCAGGTTGGTGGCAATCAAACCGGTTTGTTTGTTTTTAATGATACTGATCAAGTCCATGTTGCGGTAACGATTCTGATCAGTAAGCGCCTGATAACGTATTTCATCCAATTCAATGGCAACGGTGTCAAAATGCTCGGTATCAATCAATGATTTGACCACGTCGGCACTTTTTTGAGAAACATGAGCTGTCCCCAAAATCAGGAAATTAACACCATCTATTTCAACCGATTGATGGGGTTGTCCTGCTAATAGTTCTTTAAGTTCCAATACAGTGTCCTCAGTGGGTTGGGGCTAAACACAAAAGTTGGGTATTTTAGCATTTTGCTGGTGTTGGATTGTAGTTGTTTTTTTAATGGGATTTTTTTGGTTTTTTTGATACTTTGAGACCTTTGCTCGATTCGTGAACAAAGAAAAAAAGTCTAAAAATGCGGTACTCTGCATTGAAAAAACACTCCAGATGTTTTTTTTCAATTGCTCAGAAGCGAGCAATGGTCTCACATAGATTATTTATGTTGGTGTTAAGTAGGTATTTCAAAGACTGGGGCAGTAGAGTTAATATCTTAAAATGTAATGTCCTTGTATCTTGGGGCTTACGCTTATCTGTCCAGCTTGGATAACGGCATTCCATTTATGCTTACGCTTTCGCTCCATGCTCTCGCTGCACGCCTGCATCCTTGCAGGGGTCTTTGCTTCGCAAATTTGAAATGTATTCATTGTCTGCATTGTTTAACTGGCTTGGCAGGTCGTGCTACTCAGCAGCTCTCCAATGTGATATTGACAATGTTTCAAAGGAGACCATGTAATTTGTATGTTATTGTTTGCTTTACAAACATCCAACAATCTTAGATCTTGTTAGTTTGAAATTATAAAAAAAATCAAATCATTGTCCTCTTTAAGTAGTTTCCGTCGTTTAGACAGGTAAATGAACTATTTATAAGGTACGACAATGAAATATCTAATGATAATTTTTACGCTGATTTCTACTTCTATATATGCAGCACAGGTGGGAGATATCAATCATTCTTTCAACAGCGATGAACCGCCTGGAGGCTGGGTTTATCATGCAGACTTCCAAAATTTTTCAACAAACCACATCATCGGTGACATGGTTTACAATCATTACTACCCTTCTACCTATGCCGCAGTTCATGGTATTCATTACAACAGCTATGTTATATACCGCTACGATGAATTTGGTGAGCCTTATACAAATTTTGGTCTAGGAGGTGTTTTACAACTCGGTCAAGAAGGTGAATGGTTAGATGAGCTCAATGTCAAAATGGCCGTTCACAGTTCCAGCTCAATGCTCGCTGTGGCCAGAAAACATGTGAATATTACCGGGTCTGGTAACGATTATTATATCAGGGTGGAAACTTTTGACGAATCTGGGCAGAACATGGACAGTGCCAATATTAGATTTGATGACTTGATCAATTTTAGTGGTGAGATTTGGGTGCGTGATATTGCATTTAACCCATTAGGTAATCAAATCGTTGTGGTATTGGAAATACAAAGGAATAATGCGGGTGATACTGATGTGGGTTTGGTTTTGTTTGACCTTAATCATGTCGGTTGGCTAACTGAAGTAGAAAGCTTTGGCAATAACGGTAGACAAGTTTGTTACCATGACCTTGGTACAGCCCCAGTCAATGCCCTGCGGGATGCTGCGGCATCTGTTGTCTGGACTGGAGACAGTCAGACCATTATTGTTGGCGCAACAGCTTTTGATGACAGCGGCAGCAATCAGGCATTTTGTGAGTTTAGTATATCAGGGTCCTTGGTCAATAAATGGAACTCACAAGCTGACTTTATTTTCGCAACACACCAGGAGCATGTGTCAGACATGTTACTGATAGAAGATGGTCTGGGTGGTATGCAACTGATGGTTGCCGGTGCCTTCAGTGGTGATGGTGGGTTGGATTATTCCCTGACACGCTATAACAAGGGTGCATTTGACCAATGGCAAATTGATTCTGGCTTTGGAAACAGTGGCAGCACCAAAGTGGGTTTTTACAATCCAAACTTCATTTTGGATCCAACCAATGACCAGGTGGTGAGTTTGGTGCAACAAAAGAATGGTGCCTTTATTCTTGCAGGAAATTCCAGTTGGGAGGAAGCTGGTGAATCTCATTCCCAGTTTAATCTGGCTGCAATAGATGCAAATGGGCAATTGTACAGCCAATGGGGACAGAATAATGGTACAGCAACAGTAAATTATGACAGCAGTTCGCTCCGTGAAAACATGTATAAAATGGTGATGAATCCATTTACGGAAGACATCTATGTGGCTGGCAGCAAACGGTTTCCAGCAACAAGCCAGCACTCATCTTTCACCATTGGGGTTTTAGGAAAAGTGCACAATGATTTGATTTTTGATGCTACATTTGACTGAAGGTGGAGTATTTAAGAAGGAAGGGTTTTGACTTTTTTCAAGAACACATTAGTGAAAAATTCTTACTTTTTATAGTTTTCATTGATTTAACCTTTTTCCGGGGATATGAAACAATCACAAGGATCAGTAATAAAGGACAGTCATCACTAAGGGTTATAGCTGCTTATTCTATGACTGTTTTCTGGTAGACTTGTAGGTAACTGTTATTAAGTATGATTGTCCTTTTTTTTAATGAAAGTGTATCTTAGTTTGTCCTTGGTTCCCGCCACCGATAATTGCTGAGTTTATTATTGAAATGAAAATGAAATCTTTAGCCGTTGAATTAACAATTAAAAAATCTCCTAAGATACTGGATGGTTTGGAATTTGTTTATTTAGACAGTTATAAGGCCATTGATCATATCGATGAAGAAATTTTTGAGTTTATATACCCCGTCAAAATACTGACTGAAAACCTGATTATTGAAGGTGTTCGTGAGGATAAGGAATTATTGCTTGATCCCATCTATATCAAACATGCGGACGGTGATTGTCGGCTCTTGTTTGATCATACGGTTCATGGATATAACGGTGAATTTGGAATCACAGCATCTGAAGTCAGAGAAAACGCCACAATAACTGAGTTTACTTGTCCCCAATGCAATGACCATTTTTTTGATTTAACTCTCATTCTGATTTATGAATTATGGAATGGTGAAGTTCAGGGAGATGAAGAATTGCAGGCAACAATCAGTGATGCTTTCACAAGCTTAGTTCTCGATGGAGTTTGTCGAAACTGTAAGTGGCATGGGAATATTTGTAGTTTTGAATGTGCTTGAAGAGCTTCTTTGTTATTTGTTAATGAGGGTTTAGGAAAAAAAAGGTGTGACAAGCTTTTGATGCTAGGGATTGATAAATCGCGTCCTGCGATTGCCCCTGTGGGCGCCTTCGGCGTCAAAATGTGTTCCAGACACATTTTTCAAGACCAGGCCAGGTATAAGCGTAAAGGCGGTTTTGGCGGGTTAAAAGTAATAGATATAAATTTAATAAATGAGGCTGTTAACGCTAGCTCGCGGAAATGGTTGATTAAAAGCCAAAGAAGCCTTTGCAGCGTTACCGTCCGGCCGTGCATTCAACCGCCAATAGCGGAGCTATTGCTCGATTTTAATTTGAAATAAACGAGGGCGTCGAGTGAGTGCAGGGATTGATCAATCGCTTCCTGCGATTGCCCCTGCGGGCGCCTTCGGCGTCAAAAATTGTTCCAGACAATTTTTTCGAACCCTAGATACGCTATTAACGTATGCCGGTTTTGATCAAAGGCATCCAGCCTTTGACCCAGAGTGCGCCTTCGGCGTCAAAATGTGTTCCAGACACATTTTTCAAGACCAGGCCAGGTATAAGCGTAAAGGCGGTTTTGGCGGGTTAAAAGTAATAGATATAAATTTAATAAATGAGGCTGTTAAAACTTGCTCACGGAAATGGTAGATTAAAAGCCAAAGAAGCCTTTGCAGCGTTACCGTCCGGCCGTGCATTCAACCGCCAATAGCGGAGCTATTGCAGGTAATGAGACAGAAGGGATTAATAGGGTTTTAGTAGGAAGAGGGTGAGACAAGCTTTTGATGCTAGGGATTGATCAATCGCTTCCTGCGATTGCCCCTCTGGGCGCCTTCGGCGTCAAAATTTGATCCGGTCAAATTTTTCGAACCTATAGGGTTCTTCATTCTATCAGTCAGCCATTATTTCTGTGTCTTGAATACACTGAAATAATGGCGGAGAGATAGGGATTCGAACCCTAGATACGCTATTAACGTATGCCGGTTTTCAAGACCGGTGCATTCAACCGCTCTGCCATCTCTCCGCGAGTTTGGTATTTTAAAGAGTTACCTGCTCTGTATCAACTTCGAGCACCGGTCTTGACAAGACCAGCTCAGGTTTCGTGTTATGGCGGATTTGGCGATAGCCAAAAAAGCCTTAACTAAGAAACCGTCCGAGCGTGCATTCAACCGCTCTGCCATTTCTCCGCTGAGTTGCTCGTTCTCAAACGAGGTGCGTACTTTAGCGTAAAAAAAGTGTCAAATCCAGATTTTTTTGTGGGAATTTCTGATTTTTTTCTTGATGATTTTTAGACGGCTTTTTATTTTTGCTCAAAACGGCTAAAATACGCGCTTTTATTTGGTTCTGAGAAATAACTATGACATTAGAAACTGGTGATAAAGCGCCTGACTTTTCGTTGATTGCTGACAACGGCAAGCCTTTTAAATTGTCCTCTAAAGTAAAAGGTAAAGCCCTTTTGGTTTTTTATCCAGGTGATGGTTTGCCTGTTTGCCAACGTCAAATGTGTGATTATCGTGATGGTTACTCTAAGTTCAATGATTTGGGTGTTGAGGTGATTGCTATCAGTGCTGATGATACTGACTACATAAAATCTTTTAAGAAAGACCATGATTTACCTTTTACTTTGTTAAGTGACAAAGAGGGCGAAGTGGCAGATAAATATGATTCTTTTGGTTGGTTTGGTGTGAAACGATCGGTGTTTTTGGTTGATAAGGATTTGGAAATTAAATACAAACACGTTGAATCGGTGTCTATATACAGCCGTTCAGTGGATGAATTGGTTGATATCATCAAAAGAAAAAGTTAATTACCTTGCAGCAGGATTGCAATAAAGGCTGACTTTGTGTTGGCCTTTTTTTTGTCTATGAAAAACGTCTAGCTCAAAAAATGTTCATTGAGCTTATCAATGATTTCTTTTTCAATGATTGATTTAAAAGGCATCATAAAAAATCCCAATTTGGCATGAATGTCAATACTGTCATCATGAATGGTTAATAGACCATTAACTCCTGAACCGTTGAGTTTACATTCCGTTTCTGTTTCAAATTGGTGTTGGATGGCGTATTTATCTTCTAAGGCCTTTAACATGGCTTTTAAGGTTTCTTTGGAATGGTCTATATGGCAGTCAAAGGGGTAATTGATGTTAATCTCAGACATTTTATTTATTACATGGCATAGGCTTTTTCAAACGCGAGCCAGTATGCGACAACTCGCAATTTTTTTCAACCTCTTCACTGATGGCAAAGCTGAACATTTGTTGGTAGGTTCGTTGCAAAGTTGAATGAGTCAATGAATTTGGGTCGAATTTCCAGCGTTTCAATGCTCTTTTAACTTCTTGTTCGAAAGCAATAAACTGGTTTTTTTGAGACTTGACATTGATGTCGTAAACATTTCCATTAGGTTTGATCTTAAAGGTCGCAATGACGTCTTGTTCAACCTGGTTGTACCAATAATGTTGTGGATAAATTGGTGTAATATACCGCTTAAAACTGGGCATACTGGTGGTTTGGTTGAATGAGTTTCTTTCAATGGTCGCTGTTGCTGTTCTCTCGATTTCAGGGGTGGATGAAATTTCATTTGCTGAAATAATTAATTCTGTGTTATCGCCAATGCTTGGGTTTAACTTTGTTTCTATGATTTCACCTGCTTCTTGCGTAACGATTAAAGAATCTTCTTCCAGCAAATTGGTTCTTAAATCATCGAGCATTTCTATGGTCAGATCATTGATGTTGCTATTTATTGGCTGATATACAGGCACAATGAGCTGTGTGGTGGATTTTGGTTGATTGTCGATGGCTTGTTGTTTTTCTTCCTCTGTTGCTACTTTATTGGCAGTTGGGTAGAAATCATGTCCTGACATGTTGCGGTAATTTATGGTTTTGTCCAAATCTTGCTGATTGTTTTGATGATTTTGGGCATTAATTTGTGGCTCGAGATTTTCAGTTTCGTTGAATTTGGGTTGTAATAAAAACATGGCCATAACCACCAACAAAATGATGGGCATAAATAATACCAATGAAGACTGATTGGATTTGTTTTGTAATAAAAACTTAACCCGATGTAACAACATGCCGTCATTGATGCCGAGATGAACAGAATGCTTTAAATTCAATTCATTGGTGAATGTGGCAATGTTAGTCAATGCTTTGGCATAGGTAATGGCTTCCGTTTCTTGTTGCAATACCATCTGATCACAACATTGTTCTCTGGTGTGTCTGATGTCGTTATTCATCCAACGGATACCAGGATGGAAAAACAGCAGAATGTCAGCACAAATCTGGATAATGTTATGAATGAAATCATTGCGCTTAAGGTGGCATAGTTCATGCTTGATGATGGCTTCCAATTGTTCTCTTGGGATTTGTCCAATTAAACTCAAAGGTAAGAGAACCGTTGGCTTAAACACGCCATATGCGGCAGGTACCAATACTTCTTTGGATACCTTCAACATTGGAATGCTAGGTAAGTCCAGTTTGATGGCAATGTTTTTAACAAATTGTTTTAATTGGCGTGAAACATTGGGGTCGCAATCGTGTCTGATGCTGGCTAATGTCAGCCATGATTTTACGACTCGAAAACTCAAAAATAAAACAGTAATTCCCCAAAACATCACAAAATAGGGTATCGAAGACTCTATCAGAAAATAAAACAGATTTTCTGCATTGAGTTGGTGATAGGTGGCAATGTGCTGAGTCGAAAAAATTATATTTTCAGTCAGAGCTGATGTTTGCTGAAATTTAAAACTGTTAATTATTGGGATACAGAGGCTGACGACCACCAATGACATCCCGGTCCAATATTTCGCATGAATGGATTTGATTGATCGTGTAATTAACCAGTAGGCAAAAGTAATGAGCGTGCCTTGCCACAAAAAATGAATCAGTGACCAACCGATAGAGGTGATATAAGTTTGTGAAAAGGCTATGTCCATATTTAATTCAAATACTATCTTGTTCTACTTTTTCCAGCAATGCTTTGATTTCATCAAGTTCAGATTGATTTGTTTTGGCGTTGCTACCCAGGGCTTGAAGTACCAATGAACTGATTGAACCACCAAAGAGGCGGTTTTTCAGGTCATCCAGCATTTGTCTCTGTGTTTCTTTCTTGGACATGGCTGGTTCGTAAATATGTGCTTTGTGTTCACTGTTTCGGGAAACAAGGCCTTTTTGGTGCATGACTTGCAACATTTTCAAAGTGGTGGTGTAGCTGGTTTTACCGTTTTTGATGATTTCTTCATGGATTTGACGAACGGTTGCCGGAGAAATTTGCCACATGATGTTAAGAATGGCCAGTTCTGTCTTGGTTGGTTTTGGTATGTTGTTCATATTCAAGTAGTTTAGTGTTTAACGAAGTTTCTCGTATATTGTAACAAGTTTTGTTTCGAG
This sequence comes from Gammaproteobacteria bacterium, assembly GCA_030426705.1. Lineage (GTDB taxonomy): Bacteria > Pseudomonadota > Gammaproteobacteria > Xanthomonadales > Marinicellaceae > Marinicella. Next base: position 4,648 of record JAUHXW010000013.1, on the reverse strand, counting down.
CTTACAAGTAGGCTTTTTTAAACTTTTTATAATTAATCATGAAGCTAGCAAAGGTCTCACGGTTTAAAGCCATGTGAAATCAAGCAATTGGGTTTCAATAAGTGGTTCGTCATGGTTTTGGTGAATTTGTTTTATCGGTAAGCATTGTTTGCTTTCGTCGAACCAGGTTTTTGTGGTTTTTTTGACTTGCTCGCCATAGACCCTTTGTGCGGTCTTGGGCGTATTTGTGTCTATTTTAAACTGATAAGTTTTGGGTTGTTTATTTTTCAGAACTTTAAGTTCAATTGACTGTTGCTGTTGACAAGCTGCATAGGCCAAAGCGATTGGCATTAAATGAGTTGAAATGATGTGCTTTTGTTGTGGCACGTAAGTTGACTTTTTATCTTTGTGAGTGATGTCAAATATTTGAGCGGCTGTATTCCATACAAAATCATATCTCTTTTTACTAAAAGCTGCTTTTTGCTCCATGGAGTGTTTGGTTGCTTGAAATAGACCTTCATTTACTGTGAATTCTGTAATTTCCGTGCGGCTGAATCCTATGACAGAAGCCAAACCATTGGTGCCAATTATTTGATCTTTAATTTGCCATAAGTTATCGCCGAGCTGAGTCAGCTGGGTGGTTTGTTCACCGGTTTTTTTGCCATCTCTGGAGATGCTGTATTTGGCTTCAAATGGTTTCAGTTCTGCTGCAAACCCAACAGAACAGGAAAAAATTGTTAGAAATAGTAATAATTTCATATAATTACAATTGGTTTTTCAAGTGGTATATTATTATGAAATAAGGTGTTGTTGTGCCATCTGATTTGTTCATTGGCTATTTGACCCACTGTCTCGACCAAAAGTTTATGTTCTTTTGTAATTAATTTGCTTGCCAGAGATTCGGCGTTGTCTTCAGGGTTGACTTTGATGCGTGTCTGACTGATGACTTGCCCATGATCCAATAAACTATCAACAAAATGTATTGAAGCGCCATGTTCGGTTTGTTTGTCATTCAAAACGCGTTGGTGTGTGTGTAAGCCTGGGTAGGCAGGTAACAGGGAAGGGTGAATGTTGATGATTTTATTTTTAAACTGAGCCACAAAATCAGCCGATAATATTTTCATGAATCCTGCCAAAACAATCAAGTCTGGTTGTTCTTCTGACAAAATCTCAAGTGTGATTGCTTCTGCACGGTTTTTATCTTGCCAATTAATGTAGCTGTGCGTGATGCCGTGCTTTTCAGCCACATCAAAGCCTTTGATGCCTTTTTTGCTGCCTATGACATGCGTTATCTGGTAGTTATTTTGGTCATTGAGCAGTGCTTCAAGGTTGCTGCCCCGACCAGAAATGAAAACAACAATATTCATTAATTAAGAATAACGTCTTGACCCTGGTGCTCAATCACCGAGCCGATAGCCCAGGCAGATAATTCATGTTCATTAAAATGTTGAATCACTGAATCTGCATCGTTGTTTTCAACAATCAGACAAAGGCCTACACCACAATTGAATGTTCTGAGCATTTCAGTTTGGTCAATGTTTCCATGTTCTCGTAACCAGTCAAAGACAGCAGGCTGTTCCCAGCTTTGGGTGTTGACTTCTATGGCCAGTCCTTCGGGGATGACTCGAGTGATGTTTTCCATGATGCCGCCGCCAGTGATGTGGGCTATACCGTGAACAGTGGTGCCTTCGTTGAGCAAGTCCAATACTGATTTGGCGTACAGTTGAGTGGGTGCAATGAGTTTTTTGCCTAAAGTGCTGCCGTCAAATGGTTCATTAACATCAGCACCCGAAACTTCCAATATTTTTCTGATCAACGAGTAGCCATTGGAGTGAGGTCCGGTTGAGGCGACGCCAATCAAAGTTTGACCGGTCTTGATTTGACTGCCATCAATGATTTTGCTTTTGTCCACCACGCCAACCACAAAGCCAGCCAGGTCATAGTCATCACCCTCGTACATGCCAGGCATTTCGGCTGTTTCACCACCTATCAAGGCGCACCCTGAATCTTTGCATCCTTTGGCAATGCCTTTGATGACGTCTGAAGCCTGGTCAATGTCGAGTTTGCCACAGGCGTAATAATCAAGGAAAAACAGTGGTTCAGCACCCATGACAATGATGTCGTTGGCACACATGGCCACCAGATCAATGCCAATGGTGCTGTGATCATTCAAAAGGTGTGCGAGTTTCAATTTGGTGCCTACGCCGTCTGTACCCGATACCAGTACAGGGTTTTGACAATTAATTTCAGACAAGTCAAACAAGCCGCCAAAGCCGCCCAAGGAGCCCATAACGCCACTGCGGTGGGTGGCTTTTACCATGGGTTTGATGTTATCAACCAGGCGATTGCCTGCATCGATGTCGACACCGGCATCTTTGTATGTGAATGATTTGTTTTCAGACATGAAAAGCGTGTTGGTTTATTGAATGTCGCAAATTTTATTCGATTGCGGGTTTCATTTGTTAAAAAATAGCAATAATTTAGTTGAGTGAAGGTTGTGCTGATATCTTATAATTGCCACTTATGAGAATATTGATATTATTTTTGTTGTTCATGGGTAAAACTTCAATGGCCGTTGAAGTGGAGACTGATCGTGCTGCTGCATTGGTGGATGCCGAACAAATGGCAGTAGCCAATCAAACCCAAGTTGCTTTGGCGTCCGTGGTCAGTAAGAAAAGTGGTTGGTCGTTGGATAAGATTATCAGGGAAAATGTTATTAACGAATCGTTTAATTCAGCTATTTTACGCAACTATTATCAAAAACCACCAGCCGCTTTTGCCCACGACAAAATGTGGTTCAGTGTAGTGGTTGATGAGGCTAAATTGAAGCAATTAATGATAGAACAACGCATTCCAGTGTGGCCCGACAATCGTGGTCAGGTGTTTGTCTGGGTAGTTGAAGAACTGGAGGATGGTCAGTTGGTAAACGCCGCCCCAGAATCAGCTGCCTTTTATTGGTTGAGTTCATGGTTCAAAAACAAGGGGGTGCCTGCGCAATTTTATGATTTTCAAGGTGAAGATTTGTTGGCTTTTCAACCTTCCGATGTGCGCTATTTAAATCCTGACTTGATTGATTTCATTCAACAAAGCCGAGATGTCAATGCTGTTTTGTTGGTATTTGTCAAACACCAGAGATCCGGATTTTCTTATCGTTATGGTTTTACCAAAGCTGACCAACAAACAACAATTAAGAACTTGAAGTTTATTGGACTGGCGTCAGGAATGGAAACCTTAACCAGTGAAATACAATCCGCCTTGTCGCAGGATCAACAGGTTTTTGCGGATGAATTTTCGAAATCAACGGTTGCTGTCAAAATCAATGACTTGATGAATCCTGACCAATTGCTTAAATTGTTGAGTTATTTTGAAAATCATGCCTTGATTGATGCATACCATGTCAATCAATATAAAAACGGCCAGCTGAGTGTAATGATGAATATCAATGTGTTGCCTGATACTTTTGTCAGGTTTGTTAATGATGAACAAGTTCTTGAACATTTGCCCTTGGATTTAGGTCATTCAATCATATTTTCTATGACAGAATGAATGATAAACTAAAATACCTGCCCAACGTCATCACCATTGGTCGTATCATTGCGATCTTTCCATTGGCCTGGTTGATGTGGCACAAAGAGTACAAGGCTGCATTGTTGGTGGCTTTTATCGCCGGTGTGTCAGATGGTCTGGATGGTTTTTTGGCCAAAAAATTCAATTGGCAAGGGTGGTTAGGTGGAATCCTCGACCCGCTGGCTGATAAATTTTTGATGTTTTGCTGTTATGCGGTATTTGCCTTTCAAGGGGTTATACCTATGTGGTTATTTGCTTTGGTGGTAATGCGAGATGTGGTGATTGTGGCAGGTGTCAGTTATTACCATTTTAAAATAGGCAAAATTGAGAAAGCAGCTCCTACCTGGGCCAGTAAAATAAATACAGCCTTGCAAATTTTACTGATTCTGGTTTTGTTGTTCAGTTATTCAGGAATATTTGATTTATATAAATTTCACCAACCACTAATCTGGTCAGTTGCCATTCTGACGGTATTTACCGGTTTACATTATGTCTGGATGGGGGTGAGTATGATTCAACAACAAAAACAGAAGGAGGCAACATAATGGAAAATAAAATCAGCAAGCAATGGTATGTGCTCGCAGTTGTTATTTTGGTGGGTTATTTGGTTTATTTGCTATCGCCCATATTAACGCCATTCGCTGTTGGTGCTTTGTTGGCTTATTTATTTGACCCACTGGCTGATAAACTCGAGGAGCTGAAACTGAACAGAACATTGTCGGTTACCTTGGTTTTTCTGGTTATCAGTTTGATTGTGTTTGGTGTGGCTCTGATTCTGATTCCTGCACTTGAACGTCAAATTTCGAGCTTTATCAGTAATTTACCGCTTTATTTTGAGTGGTTGAGACAGAACATTTCGCCTTGGCTGCAATCAACTTTTGGTATACAAACTGATATTTTTAATTATTGGAATGTTTCCGAGCTAGTTTCTATTGGTGGGCACCCTGCTGATCAGCATGCAGTCCAACACCGCCCGCGTCAGCCGCTGCGCAGGCACTGGTGAAACCCCTCACGGATTATGTGCTGGAGAGGGAGCAGGCCATCTTCTACGTCAAAATCCTGTCGCAGATGGCGATGTTGAACAGCCCCATGCTGGACCCGC